>JBHLQA010000275.1:0-5132 GCA_048885285.1 Candidatus Odinarchaeota archaeon | reverse complement strand
AAAAAATCATATAATTCATAAATCAGATAAAATAAAATTAAAACTCTAAAGGAGTAATCTTGAAATGGGTCTAAAAAAGAAACTTTTCCCTCGTAAAGGTAAAGAAAAGGATGATTTAGTAGCAAAAGCAAAAGGTCATATTCATAGATTAAATATGATGAATAAAAATTATAATAAACGAGCTGAGATAAGTAGAAAGAATGCTAAAATTGCTTTAAAACGAGGTGAAAAAGATCGTGCTAAAAGTTATCTGGTACAGTATAAGGCATATCAAGCAAAAGTTGACCGATCTAATAATATAAGAATAAAGATAGAAAGACAAATTCAAGCGATAGAAGAAGGAATGCTTATCTCTCAAACAGGAGATGTAATGGGCGGAATTAGGGATGAATTAGAATTTATTGCTACAAAAGCATCTCCCACAAAAGTTGCAGAAATTGCGGAGGATTCTGATGCATATGTTTCTGAAATCGAGGAAGCCGCAGAAATTTTAGCGGGAGATCCGGAAATTGATCTTGCTATTGATGTTACAGATGAATTGAACCAACTTGAAACAGAAATGTTACTGGATCAAGGAGGAACGATGCCTGAAATTCCTTCTGATTATTTTCAATATATTCCTGAGTTTGATGAACTTGAAGAGGAAGCTGAAGTCAAATCAAAAGATAAGTTAAAAGACGAAATTGAGAAATTGAGAAAAGAATTGGAAGGATAATTCTTTCTTGTTCATCATTTTATTTTTAAAAGGAATTCACTTTAGAAGTTAATGTTAAATTATATATTCTGGTTTTATCTATACAAATAATTCTTATTTCTAGTAGTATTGAGAAAATTAGATGATAAAAAAAATAAAAGGTAAGAAGCAACTTTTAGAGAGCGTACAAGTGATAAGTAATTCCTTTCTTACAGTAGCACATGATTTTAATTTAAACAAAGAGAATACGCCTACAAATCCTGCGTTTATAACCCTTGATAAACTGAAAGAGTTGAAAGATAAAGGGTTAAAACTGTATGGATTTTTCAATAAAATTAATAAAAAGCAAATAGGATTTGTTGCTATAGAAAAAGCAAATTATGTATTATATTATATGGAGAAATTATGTGTTCTACCACGGTTTAGACATAATGGATATGGAAAAGAGTTAATGGATTTTGTGTTTAATTACGTTAGAAAAAACAATGGAAATAAAGTTTCAATAGGGATAATAAATGAAAATATCATTTTAAAAAATTATTATATTAAAAATGGATTTGTTGAGACTGAATTAAAGAAATTTAATCATTTACCCTTTACAGTTTGTTTTATGGAAAGGATATTAAAATAAGCCTAATTTTTCAATTCTTTTAATGCAAGAACTAAATTTTTCACTTTTTTTATTGCAATTTCATAGCCGTTTTTCTCTCCAAAAACCTTTAAGGGATAGAACCCACAATCAGGTTTTATGATTAAATTTTCTTTACCATATTGTTCAGTGCCTTTCTTTATATATGTCTTAAGTTGATCAACATTTTCCACGTAATCATCAATTGACTTATCTTTGATAGGGACAAATTTCGATTCAACAGTTCCTAGTGCTAAAAGTTTATCTGTTTCTTGAAAATGTTTTCTTTCAAAGATTTTAAAGTTATGTTCATTTGTACTGAATTCATGGTCTAAGATCTTAACATTTGTTTTTAAGAGAAGATCTCGCAAATTTGGACTAATACTTCCACACACATGAAGAGAAGAGAACCCTCTTATTCCTGATATTGCTTTATTAATAGTATCAATAATGAAATCTTCTGAGTGGAAAAGATATTTCCTTCCTACTAATAGTCCAAGAATTGGTTCATCACAGGAAATTATATCTATTCCCATATTATTATAAGCTGAACCCAATAGTTTCACAATTTCAGCATATTTATCAACTATCCAATCTACCATGACAGCTCGTGGTTCTTCAAAAATTCTAGGTTTTAAGCCTTTAGTTAGATCATTTTTCAAAATTGTTTCAAATGATAGAGTGAAAGGTCCAGTTAAACAAGCTTTCATACCTTTAATTAAGTTTTTACGATTAGGATGATCTTTAAAATAATTTACCATAAATTCTCCATATTCTAGAGCTATAGGTTGGTTAGGTATTTTGAAATCTCCATGTAAATAAAATTTTTTATCAATTTCTTCTAAATTTTTAATTATTTTAGACAAAGGGGATAAGAATTGATAATTCATATCTAAAAATTGAGGATAGCATGGATAATCAATACCAATCTGAATTAAATCAGTGAAAACCATTTTCATATTGTTATCTGTATTCTCTAAAGGCCAACTTCCTACAACTGTCGTGAAAGGAGTATCCTCTTTATCCATAAGATATAAAGAAGGAAAAAAAATATAAATACAATAGTTATAAAATATGCATGACATTCATAGAAGAAAAGAAGAATATTCTATGAATAATATCGTTTTTTATCAAAATTTCTACTGTTTTTTTTAATTTCTTCGATTTCTTCGAGATTATTTTGAAGTGATTGTATTTTCTTTTCAATTAGATAAATTTCTTTTTGAAGGTTCTTAAAAGTTCTAAAGTAATCCACTTCAGAAATAATTCCTTGATCGAATTTGGCATCCAGTTTTTTCAGAGTTTCCTTTAGACTGTATCTCTCCTTATCTAGTTCTAACATTTTTTTATGCTTTTCTTTATCTATTTTAAATAGCTTGTGTTTGTATCGATATGAATTATCCGGTTGATTATTTTCCATATCGAACATATCGGATAAATGATTTCTATTATAATCCTGAAATATTAAGTCATTTTTTAAGAAATGTTCATCTTGATTATATGGGTAATTATTAATACTTCTTCTTTGATTTTGAATCGGTTGATTTGGATTAGTATACAATTCGTTTTCAGGCGTTAATACCTCAGGATTATAATTTTGAAAGTGGTTTGGATTATACATATTCTGTGAAAAGAAGTTATTCCTTGTATAGGGTTGCCTTTCTGGATTATTAGTGAATTGAGGTGATTGAATATTATTTGGTTGGTAATATGGTGAATTACTTTTTTCTTGATAGTAATTGACATTATTAGGAGAATTAAACCAAGGTTGAGCGTTATTTTGAGGGCGAATATATCGATTTGAAGAGCGAGAAGTGATATTAGGTATTAGATTGGGATGCATGCCAAATGGGGATACTAATTCTTTATTATAATTATAAGTATTCTCATAATTTTTATTATATTGACATTTAATACTGAAAAAGGAATTGATACTTTCCTCAATGAAATTTATTAATTCATTTAAGTCTAAATCAACTTGTTGAAGTCTCTTGGCATTTTTTTCATCATAGATTGTTGTTTCATCAAAAGATCTTGCCAAAAGAATATATTCTATTACTCTAGAAATAGCTTTAGGTGGTAGT
Organism: Candidatus Odinarchaeota archaeon; assembly: GCA_048885285.1. Classification (GTDB taxonomy): domain Archaea; phylum Asgardarchaeota; class Lokiarchaeia; order Sigyniarchaeales; family SOKP01; genus Loki-b32. Next base: position 1,726 of record JBHLQA010000275.1, on the reverse strand, counting down.
GTAAACTCATATTTTCCATAAGAGAATTCAATGTACAATTTCTTGAAGACTTTACCTTTTTCCTTCAATTTTGTCAAATCTCGGACAGGGGCTTTAAAGATCAATTCTTTTTTCTTTTTAACTATCCCATATTCATGAACAAAAGACATGTCAAAATTAGTGATAAATAAGATTCCTTTATCTTTCTTGCATTTTTCGTGGGTATTTAAACCATTAGTTAATTTAGCAAAAATTGCATATACAGGCTTTTCTCCGTCAGCAAGTCTTAATAGTTTCTGATATTCGCTAAAATAAGATTTAACTTTACTAATAAAAAGTAAATTTTTTTCAAAGGTTTCAAAACTAACATTAAAGGTACTTAAATTTTTTTTTATAAACTCATCAATAGTATTATAACTCCTTGATAAATTTTCATATATACCTTCTATGATGGTTATATTAGAATTTGGTTGAGGGTAAATATCAAAAAAATATTCCTTATTTTGATTCAATTGGTAAAAGTGAACATTAATTTTTTCAAATAAAGTATTCCTTATATAAAGAAATAATTTAAAAAGAGCCAACAAATCTGATTCCATTTTAGGAAAATGATAATACTTATTTGGAGGATCTCTTACTTCCTTTATTTTTGATTGAAATTGATATAATTTTTCAATTACTTCTTTTAAAGGTTGAATGAATAAACGTGAATTTTTAATTAATTCTAAAAATCTCTTTTCTAACTCTTCTTTTTTCTCATAAATATTAATTACCTGATGTGAATCACACTTTGGGCAAGATTTTAAGAGTTGGTTAGCTTTAGTAATATTTTCATTACCACAATCCCTGCAAATTTTCTTATTTTCAGACTCAGAAATTTGTATATTTTTAGATTTGCAATCTTGACAAATAAAGAATTCTACTTTTTTTTCATGGAGACATTCAGAACAACAACTAGAGCCACATTCTTCACAATAATAAGCTAATTTCACATATCTGTGACAAAATCTACACACTTGTTCTGACATTTTTAATACTTAAACCCAACCAAATGAGGTAAAAATTACCTATAAAATCGCTTTATCAGAAGAATAAGAAATTCCAAAACATAAAAAAAGCTATATTATTCTCGTATCATGTGATATTTAGATATAGCTAGGGAAAAATAAAGATCGAAAAAATAATAATTATCATTTAATAATTTTTACTTTTTTTCCTAAGGCTTGACCTGGTACGCCAGCTTTTTTGAAATGGGCTCTTACTGCTCCATTATTCCCATGAGCTCGAGTTATAACTCCCTTTAATTCTTTCCCAGTAGGAGTATCCCAAACAACAGTCCTCCCAATAAGTTTATTAGCATCTTTTCTTGTTTTTATAGTTGGAAATACTATTATACAGTGTTTTTGGTGAATTGTGTGGCGACCTCCTTTATAATTTGAAATTACTCCTTCCATTCCAAGCATATTTAATTTGTTTAATGACATTAGGTAAAACCTGTTTAACTATTACATCAATCTATTATCTGATAAATATTTTAAAACTATTAAGTTTTTTTAAATAAATTCCTCATAATAAAAATATAATTATATTCAAAAAATATTTTTGATAAGAACCATATTTGTATAAAATTCGAAATGGTTGTTATGAGCCACAAGCTAATTTTAGTTTCATTTATGTATAATTTATAGGAAAAGAGAAGTTAGAGCTTTTGAAAGAAATTGAAAATAAGTGAATTTAAAAATTTTTT
>JBHLQA010000274.1:0-5133 GCA_048885285.1 Candidatus Odinarchaeota archaeon | reverse complement strand
TCGTTTTAAAATATTCAAGTTAAAAAAGGTATAATGAAGATTATCCCTGTCAATGAAGATTAAGAGGATGTAACAATTCTAATAATTTCGATACTAAATGTCAGATATGATACACATGATTTTGACGGATTTATTAACAAACATCGTCAAGAAATTTTAAGATAAACTTTTTTCCTTTTTTTTCCAAAAGAGTTGGTTATATAATTCATTTTTTAATTTTAAGAAAATATTAGAATACAGTACTAATAGGAAAGTATAGCATAATTGCGAAGATTGCTGAAATAGGAAATGTTAATAACCAAATTGCAACTATTTTCCATAAACCTTTTTCCATGGGAGTATTACTTGCTTTTGATAATCCTACAAAAGAAGCCACAAGCAGATGTGAACCTGAAAGAGGAATTTTTTGAATTGTTCCAAGAAGCATGACCGCTGCTGTTGGTACCTGTACCGCAAAGGCAGTACTTGGCCTTAGCTCAGTTATTTTACCTAAATTCTTTATTACAATTCTTCCTAAGATCACAATTCCAGCAGCCAAACTTAAGCCAGTTATAATTAATAATCCACTCATATTTATATTATTTCCAACTCCGACAACTATTCCGACTGCGTTAGAACAATCATTTCCTGCTCTAGAGAAGGCTGTAATACATATTACAATTAAAATTATATAAGAATATATATTCTCTGATCTTTCATAGTCCTGAAATCCTTTTAAATATTTGAGCTTATATTTACTCAATATCCTAACAACGAGATACGTCACTGAAAATCCCACTATCGGAGACATTAACCACCATATGCTCATTCCCAATATTGAATTCCAATTCACACCATCTATACTTCCTAACATTAACCCTAAACCCATAATTCCTCCAATTGTAGAATGAGTTGATGATATTGGGAGACCTAAAGCGCTAGATAATATTAACCAAATGGCTGTTGAAATTAATATTGTCAAAACCACAGCATTCTGATTAATACCTGTGTTTTCATAGTCTAATAAAAGAATTTTGTCGCCTACTGATTTAGCCACACCTTCACCTAATAGAACTGCACCAGTAATGGCGAAAATAGCTGCTAAAATAAGAATTTGTTTCATATTAAGAATTCTTGATCCATAGAGTGGTGCCATAGTTTCATCATTAGCACCTATACCTATTGAAATTATAATAGAAATTATTATAAATATCGTTATTATTAAAACTGGATCCATTGTTATCTTTTTCTACCTTTTTTTTAATTACTTTTTTCTATTTACTTGGATATTTTATTATCAGACTTCTTAGAAAATCACTGATTTCTTCTGCGTTTGCTATCATATCAAATAATTTAATACAAATTTTTGATGTCAAATATATTTGAAGTGATTTTTCTTCTGATTTTTTATATATAACTTCTAAGATCCTGAATTTAGCTTGACGACCCGTTCTCTTTAGAGTTTCAATTTCAAATGATTTTTCAAAGGCTGATTTAAAATCTGTCTCCATTAGGTTTATCATTTTGATTAAAAGCTTTATGGATTGTTCATATGTATCATTAAGTATCTTCAAATCATCCTTTATGTCATCATAACAATCAAAAGGAAACACTTGTAAGCCACGTGCAAGTTCTTCTGATCTATCAGAAACTATATCCAAATATTTTATTAATCTATATCGATCTTCAACTAGGAAAGGAAGAGCTCGCTTATCCATATAAAGAACTTTTATGTAATTTTCTTTTGCAGTATCTGCTTCATGCTCACACTTGATTATCTCTTCTAATTTATCCTTACTCAGTTTTCCCTTAATTAAATCGTTAATACTTTCGTGAAGCAAAGCAGAACCTTTTAAAACTAGAGCATCAAATTCATTTGCAGCATCTAAGATTTTTTTTTTTTTATCGTTTAATAATTTCATTCTATTCACATTACCAATTAATAATCGAATAATCTCATTTATTTATTATTTCTTAAAAAAAATTTCTTTTTTCTATAGATTTAATAGAAAAAATTATAGATCGATATAGAGAAAATATTTTATATTTTCACAATTTTTAAATTTTAAATATATTGGATGGAAAAATATTTGCCATTTCTCGAAATTAAATTGGGGGATATATTTTTTGACCCAAAAGTGCAAACATTTTGCGTGAATCCTCATTTCAAATGTCCGATTTATGGACATTCATGGACATGTCCACCTGAAGCGCCATATTTGAAAGAAACTATTTCTAAATATAAGAGATTTTATCTTATTTATGTTAAAAATAATTTAAAAGAGTATATTCGAAAAAGAACAGTTGAAGATCCAAAAAGAAGTGAAAAGTCAATAAAAAATGAATTCTTCATGAAAAATCTCTTAAGTGATAAACTTGAACGAGAAATATTTGGATTTATTAAGAGATATCAATCCTTATATGAAGAAAAATTTATTTTATGGGATGGATTTTGCAGAATTTGTTCTAATAAAGAAGACAAAGGGTGTACTTATGACTCTGGCGATTCTTGCCGTTATCCAGATAAAAAAAGATACTCCATGGAAGCGGTTGGAATTGATGTAACAAAAACAGTTACCAACTTAAATTTTAATTTGGAATGGCCTCCTACAAATAACATATACCGCTTTGGCTTAGTATGTTTAAAATAAAGAACAAGAATAAAGAAATTAGAAATTACAATCCTCTAAGACTATAGTTTCTTTTCTATCAGGACCAATTGAAACACATGCGATATCTAATTGAAGTTCCTCTCTAATTGCTTGAATATAAATTTTTATTGTCTCTGGAAGAGCATCATAACCTTTTAGTGCAAGCTTAGTCCATTCTTCTCTAGTCTTTTCTTCCCAACCTTCGAAACTTTTATATATTGGTTTACAATGCTCGATTATCTCTGATTGAATTGGCCAACTTTCAAGAATTTTACCATCTAATTTATAGTCAATACATATCTTAATTGGGTTTATACCTTGTAAGGCATCTAAAAGAGTAATTATAACTTTATCAACTCCATTAATCATAATTCCATATTTAATATTAAAAAGATCTAACCATCCAACCCTTCTTGGTCTACCGGTTACTGTGCCATATTCTTGACCTTGTTCTCTAATTTTCTCAGCTGTGTCATCAACTAATTCCGTTGGAAATCTTCCTTTTCCTACTCGGGAAGTATATGCCTTCACTATACCAATTACTTTATTTATTTTTTTTGGAGGAATTCCAGTACCAGAAGAAATACCTAATGCGTTTGCGTTAGAAGACGTTCCGTAAGGATAAAATCCATGATCTATATCAAGTAAACTACCTTGAGCGGCTTCAAAAAGTATTTTCTTCCCGGAATCAACAGCTTTATTTAAATAATAAGCCGTATCAATTACATAAGGTTTTAATTGTTCACCATATGATTTATATTCTTCATAAATGCCATCTAAATCAATTTCTACACTTGGATCATATATTGATATTAAATCCTTCTTAATTCTATACAATTTTTCCAATTTTGGTTTTAAGATCTCGGGATTTATTATGTCATAAATTCTTAAACCCCATCGAGCTACTTTATCAGAGTAAGTTGGTCCAATTCCCCTTTTAGTTGTCCCAGCCGCATATTTTCCTTTTGACTTTTCTTCTAATCCATCTAGAATACGGTGAAATGGAAATATCACATGTGCAGTAGAACTTAACTTTAAATTAACCTTCTTTTTTAATTTCTTCAAGTTTTCAATTTCTTCAAGTAAGACTTTCGGATCAACTACACAGCCATTAGCAATTACGCCCTCTTTTTCTAAAGGAGCACCCGAGGGCATTATTTTAAATTTATATTTAACTCCATTTGCTTGTATAGTATGACCTGCGTTGTTTCCTCCATTATATCTTACAATAACATCTGCATTTTGAGCAAAATAATCTACAAACTTACCTTTTCCTTCATCACCCCAGCTTAACCCAACTACTGCAATAGTATTATTCATAAATCATTTTCCATTTGATATTTTTATATATTATCAACACTTAAATTGTTCCAAAAAAGATTATTGAATACACTTTAAAAAATTTTCGGTATATAGGTAAGAACAGAAAAAAACTAGATATATAATCATTTTTATATATGAATTTTCTTGTAAGACATAATCTATTTTTAATAATTCCTTACTAAAAGCCCTCATCGTTTTCGATATGCTAAAAAAAACTGTTCTTATAGATTTAACTCATAATGAAATGCTAAACACCGACGATGAAGAATTCAAGGAATTTTTAAATCTCCTTAAAAGATTAGATTTGAAAGTGAAACAAAATGAAAATGGCCCAATTTCTAAGAAAATCTTAGAAAATATTGATCTAGTAATCATTGGGAATCCGATTGATGATTTCTTTTCCAGTTTGGAAATAAAGTGTATTGTTGATTATGTAAGAAATGGGAACGGTTTATTATTATTGAGTGAATATGGTTCGGATTCTTTTCAAAAAACTAATCTTAACGATATTGCTGGAAAGTTTGGTATCCTTTTTGAAAAAAATCTAATTAAAGAAATGAATGATAATAATCAAAATTGTTCAAGTATATTACATATTCAAAATTTTCTTAAAAATCAAATAACAAAAAGTTTAAGAGAAATGGTAATTGGAGGCACATGTTCTTTACTTTTAAATGGAAAAGTTAAACCTTTATTACAAACGAATGTTAAGTCTGTATGGTCTGAAGTATATAATAATACTTCCGAAAATTGGACTAAAGACAGTGAAAAACAACAAACAATTGCAGCCTATACTGAATTTGGTCAAGGAAAAATTGTATTTATTGGAGATATTGATATTTTTACCTCGAATTCTAAAATAGGGTTAAATTCATATGATAACCGAAAATTTATACAAAATATAATTAATTGGTTGATAACTCCAGTTAAAGAATCAAAAGTTATAGCATTTATACTTAATCAACTTGGTGATCTCCAATATGAAGTTAGAGAAACTAATAAAATTCTTAATAATATAATAGAGACAATCACAATTCTAGAAAAGAGGATAAGTTATTTAGAAGATAATTCAAAAATTTATTCTCAAACTTCAGATTCAGAAGAGAGTTTTGAAATTTAATATATGTAATCAGTTTAATAATTTAAGAACTTCCTAATCTCAGATGTTTTAAACAGAAAA
>JBHLQA010000273.1:0-5143 GCA_048885285.1 Candidatus Odinarchaeota archaeon | reverse complement strand
ATAAAGTAATTCAATATCCAAATTCTTCAGTCTTTCTTCAGTAATCTCATCATATTGATCAAACATATAGGGATATTCATCACGATTAAATACAAAATTTCTCAAAAATTGACCCAATCGTTGATCATGTGCTTGATTCCATTTTTCTTCCAATAATTTACAAATTCTATTAATTCTATCTAAATCCCATACCACAATCATTCAATCCTCATAATAATAATTCAAAATATTTTTTGTATTTTTTCACATTTTATATAAAAAAAAAAGAATTTGTTTGATTAATTCAATTCGGGGCAAAGAATAAGTAAATAATAATTTTCTATTTTTTTTATTTTGTTCTTTTTTAGAGGGATATTTTTTTAAATATTTTAGCTATACTAAATATGTGATGATGATTTGTGCCACAACAGCCCCCTAAGATTTTAATATTTGAGTTTAAATATAAATCTATTATCTTTCTCCCCCAAATATTAGGGCTTTCAGAACTTGTTTTTTCAAGTGATTCTAATTCTTCAGGACTCATAGCAGAACCATTTGCCTGTAGTGCCTTAAGTCGAGTTCTTACTAATTCCGTATTATTAGGTTCATTATTAATTGCACTAATACATTGTGTAGGATGAATACAATTCAGCATATAATAGAATGGTTTTGGTGAAACTGAATTATCAATAACTGAAATTGTATCATTGAGGGATGTGTTATCTAACAATTTTCCATTTGGGCGTATTATAAAACTTAAAACGTAATCAATATTTGATTCTGCCATTGCTTTAGCCATGCCTAGTGCTTCTGAAGATGCAGGTAAAGTGGATCCAAGCAAGAAGTCCACACCTGATTTACTTAGCTCTTCTACTTGAAATTTATGAAATTTATATGCTTCATCACTCGAAATTGCATCTTCTGGATTATAAGCATCCCCTTTACAAGCCATTAACCCTCCTATTAATATTTTATTTGCAAATTGCCCATAATTATCACGAATATTCAATAGAAATTTAACACAATCAATATTTACCTTTTTATCTTTAAATCCAGCCAATTCTAGACGTTCCTGATTTGCTCGCCAAGTAGGGGCTAGAATCAAAATTGGTAAGTTATACTTATAGGCTACAGAAATATACTGATTATAGATTTTATCAAGAATTTTTTTTCCAATTGTATCATAAATCATACCAGCATTCTCGATGTATTGGTTTAATTCATACTTGAATTCTCTTTTTACTCTTTCGATAACAGCTCCTTCAGTAAGGATTAGAGGATTATCTGAAATTAATGTTCTTAGCATAATTTTTTAGGTTTTTTACTTTAAGTTTTATATTTAAAAAAGAGAATAAAAAGGAATTAATTTTATTATTTTTGAAACTTATTCTTCATTTCCATGTAGAAATCCAGGGATTCTGGATTTCTCAGAGCCCCACGATTTGTTACTTCCATTCCATGGATTATCTTAGTAACCGCAATCTCAACCTTTTTATTACTGAACGTATAGGGAATACCATCCGGAGGTGTTTGAAATATATATTTTGGGACATGCCTAGGAGATGTTTTTGTTCGGAGTTCTTTTTTAATTTTTTCTTTCAAATTATCAGTTAAATTATAACCTTCATTAAGCAACACAAACATTACTATTTGAATATCAGCATTGATTTTAAGACCGATCACCAATGAATCAGCGATTTCAGGTAGTTGTTCTACTACATTATAGATTTCAGCTGTACCGATTCTCACTCCTGAAGGTTTTAAAACTGCATCAGAACGCCCCCAAAAAGTAATTCCCCCTGTGTCACTGTGAATTACTATATAATCACCATGTCTCCACACATTCTTTCCTGTATCCTTAAAATGATCAAAGTATGCTTCTTTGTATTTAGTCATTTTTTCATCATCTCCCCAAAAATAAACTGGCATTGAGGGTGAAGGTGCTTCACACACGAGTTCAGCTTGCTCATCTTCAACGGGTTTTGCATTATCGTTATATGCTTCTACTTTCATTCCCAAGGCACGTCCTTGTAGTTCACCAGAATAAACAGGAAGAATCGGAATAGCTCCTGCGAAACATCCGTTGATGTCAGTACCACCACTTATAGAATTGAAAAATAGATCTTGTTTAATTTCCCTGTAAACATATTCGAAACCTTCTGGAGATAAAGTAGATGCGGTTTGTGATATTTCCCTTAATGCACTGAGGTCATATTTCTCAGCTGGTTTTAAATCATTACTCATTAAATAATGGATAAAAGCAGCACTTGTACCAAATATCGAAATTTTATGCTTTTCTATTAATTCAAAGAATCTTAAAGGATCTGGGTAAAGTGGGTTTCCTTCATATAAGAATATTGTTGCGCCCACTGCTAAGGCACTGATAAGCCAGTTCCACATTTTGGATGGTGTAAGGAATACTTACACCATCATCCATGAGGGTGCAGTAATGTAATTAATAACATCACTCCGTTTGCAATCCGTGGAAAGAATAAGCTCTTTTAAATGATTGATTAGAACACCACCAGCACCTTGGACCATACATTTTGGTTTTCCAGTTGTACCAGAAGAAAACATAATATATACAGGGTGATCAAATGGTAACTGCTCAAATTCTAATTTTGGATCTCTGTCTTTAGAGATGAAATTTTCCCAATTAATTGCTTTAGGAATATCACTAATATTAGCTCTACCTTCAGTAATATAAGAAACAAAAATCACCTTTTCAATAGATGGAATTGCATCTACAACAGCTTTAACATTTTCTTTTATATTAAAAATTTTATCTCGATAATAATACCCATCAACAGTAAAAAGGATTCTCGGCTCAATTTGTTTGAATCTATCGATTACAGCATTTGGTTGAAGTTCTGCACCACAAGAAGCCCAAATTCCCCCTATTGCAGTCGTTGCTAACATAGCAATCGGTGTTTCAATCAAATTTGGGATATAAGATACTATTCTATCTCCAACTTTGATACCTGCTTTTTTTAAAGATTTTGCTAAGCGAGCTACAGTTTTATTTAATTCAGCATAAGTGATTTGCTTCGATATTTTAGTTTCACCTTGGAAGATAAAAGCTAACTGCTCATCTTTATATTTCAAAAGGTTTTCAGCAAAATTGAGACGACTACCAATAAACCATTTGGTATCGGGAAAAATACTAAGGTCTTCTACCACTTTATTATACGGTTTTGAAGCTATTATCCCTGAAAATTTCCACATAGCATCCCAGAAACCTGGTATTTGTTCCACAGACCATCTGTAAAGATCCTTTCCTCCTTTAATGTTTTGACTATAATTTTTATTGACATAATTAATAAAATGGGTTACTTCTGCATTTTTAATCCATTTATCAGATGGATCCCATAGTTTTTTTCTTTTATTAATTTTTATTACCTCATTTTTATTATTTCAAATTTCCAAGATTATGAAATATGAAGTTATTATTTATTAATATTTTCACCAATTAGAAGGAAACTTAAATAAAAATTGCTCCATTTTTTAGAACACTAGATTAAACTCTTGTATATCTATAACTCTTAATTTTTAATCTAAAATTGAGATTGCTTTTTTAATTGTTTTCTTTCATTTTGGATTATATAGGTTAAACTAGTAAACAAAACACCTAGTAAGATAATAAAAGCCCCTGGAATATAGTTGGAATCTTCTGGATTTAATTTAGCATTATTAACCGCTTTATCTACAGGAAGACTACTTATATTAAATATAAGAAGACCATAGTTACCGCCTGCAGCATAAACATTGTTTTGATCTAAGTCAAATCCTCTAATAGCATCTGAACAATAGGTCCGTAATCTAAATGGATAAAACATATACTCAAAAAATTGAGGATCCATATCATATACACTAAGTCCACATCCGCTTGATTTTGATATGAACCCCCATCTCATATCCAAACTGAATTTGATTTCATAACCACCCACAAAACTTAGATCCTTAATTAGAGTTAAATTTTTCCCATCTGTGCTGACATTAATTATATTAAGAATATTATATCCAACAACGTATAAAGAATTATTGAGAAATGTCATACCACGATTTTCATGATAAGTTTCAATACTTCCTAATAGGACTGGGGACGATAAATTCGTTATATCAAAAGTTAATACACCTAATTCATTAAAACCTAAAAAAATAACATCGTTTCTTAAAACCATTGTAGTTAAACTATAATTTTCTTGAGAACTTGAAGGAGTATAATAATCAGTCCAGTTAAAAAACGATGAGACACTCATATTTGAGCAGTTATAATTATTACATTTTATAACATAGACAACATCATCCCCATCAGTAAGTACATAATATATATTCATTATATATCAATATTTCTTTTAAAGCATTGTTTGTTACTTCTAGTGATTGAATAATTCTAATATTCTGAGGATTGGAAATATTTATTGAAAGTAGATATTCTGTACTAATTATAAATAATATATCTGGAAAATCTTTTGAATATTTTATATCCGCTTGAAAACAACATCCAGGTGTGGAGAGATTTGATAGATATATTGGATTGGTAGGGTCACTAACATTTATTGCATAGAGATGATAATAGTTGGCAAGAACATAAGCCACATCATTTAAAAACAATACATCTGAAGCCCCTCCAATGTTATAACGACCAATTTCTTTCTCATCTGGAGTTTGCGGCGGTTGGGCAATGCTCCTTTGCATTGGAATAATTATAATAATTAAAGTTAGAGCAAAAAATAAGATTATTATCTTTATTTTGGAAATCATTATTATATTTATATAATTTTTATTTATAAATTCTTTACCTTAGCTAGATAGATAAAGTATTGGAATTTATAATTTTTAGTCGTTATTAAAATCATTAGGGTAAAATAGTTAAAAGTTTTCATTTTCCTGTTTGTTTCATAGGAAGTAGAATAAAAATTAATTTTGATGAGTTTCAATAGGATCAAACTAATATTTTAGTTTAAGATGATATGTTTTCTTATTTCAACAGATCTATAAGTCTAGAGGCGGGAATGAGGTTATGCTGTATTAGGAAAGGATTTAAGGTGTGAATTTTTGGATTATTTTTATTAAGTATAAATCTCATTAAAATTAAAATCGCTTAATTCGAAATATAAAATATGAATAAATTTAAAATATCTAAGTTATTTATTGGAAAAAG
>JBHLQA010000272.1:0-5146 GCA_048885285.1 Candidatus Odinarchaeota archaeon | reverse complement strand
CCGCACAAATCTTAGCAGAATCTAAAATAACAGGCATTCTTCCAGCTTTATACGGATCTAAAACTTCGAGATTTTCGAAATAAATAGCAATTCGAGGATCGAACTTGCCTTGTAATTCTCCTGAACTAATTAAAAATAATAAATGGTCTTGAATATTTTGCTTTTTTATTTTTAATTCATTGTTTAAAAAGCCAACTGTTAAATATTCATTCGCTACAGCTTTTATTGTCATTTTAATATATGATTTCAGTATCAAACGTTCTAAAGCTTTTACTTTTTCATTTAAAATCTCAGAATATTCCTCAATAAATTTGTCGAAATCATCTAAAATAAATTTTGAAATTTGTGTAAAATTTTTTGCTTTCCTAGAAAAATCTTTAAACGTAGTATCAATGTATTTTTTAACCTCTTTAATTTCTAATTGAATATTTTTAGCTCGCTTTTGTATTAGATAATTGCTTTTCTTGAATTCTTTAATTTCGATGTTATCTTCCACTTTTCTTTCTAAATTACCAAGTAATTGACTCAAATGTATCTTGTAATTATTAATTAATTTAAGTAGTTGTTCACGAAATGATTCATTCTTCAATGAATTTATCTGATCATTAATTTTTTGTACTTTATTTTCAAAATTAAAAATATACGTATTTTTAACACTCACATATAATTCTCTTACTTCAGGGATTAACTTATCTAAATCCACTGTTCCATTTAAAACTATTTTTATTTGTTCCTCTATTTGATCTTGTACTTTTTTAAAATTTTCCTTTATGTTTAGCCTTTCAACTTCAAAATTATCTTGAATTTTTTCATAGTTATCATAACCTTCCATTCTTTTGAAAATTTTATTGCTAAATTCTCTTAATTCCATGTTGAGCATATTGAACTGTTTTTCAATGTATACTTGCATTTTATTAAATATTTTAATACTACTTTTTATATTATTAATGGCTATTCTATCATTTTCTAAAGTAGATTCAAAATGATTTTTGGTTTTAAGGAATTCTTCTCTTTCTTGAATAATTTTAAGCTCATTCGCTTTTTTATAGAATTTATTAGGGAGGGAATCATCAAAGATACTTAATTCCTTAATTCTATTTTGAAGCTCGAGCATATTTACATTTAAGGTTCTATTCCTTATACTTGAATCAAATAAAGCTAAAATCTTTCCAATTCTCTCTCTGTTTAATTTTAATAAATGATTATCCACATAATTCTTAAGATCTTTATTTATATAATAATATTCTGTATAGACCAAAATAGATTTATCCTCTTCGTTAAGTTCTGCATTTATTTTTGAAATATCTATCATATCCTTTAATCGATTAATAAGAATTTTACATGATAATTTTACTTCCTTCTTTAAATCATCAAGTTTAATGTAATTTGTTTTCTTTTCAATTGCTATAATATTTACTCTATTAGAAATAATCTTATTAATATATTCATCTTTTAAAATAGAAATATCATTATTATAAGAATCAATGAAATTTTCCCATTGAATTATACTTAATTCTGATTGTTCCTTAAAATTCTCAATATTCCTTGTACAATCATTTAATTTTTTCGAATACAATTTATTTGATTTTATAAGTTGACTTTGAATATTATCTAATTCTTTATTAACTTGGTCAATTTTTAAGTTATTAGATTGATCGAATTTTGTTTTGATTGTTTTTAGTTGGAATTTCAAATTAGAAATTTGATGTGAAACAAAATTATCAAAATCTTCAATTTTAGCTTTATTTCTCTCCTCAATTATAAATATTTTTAATGCTTTAAGCTGATTGGCAATTAATTCAATTACTTCCGCATCTAATTCTTCTAATTTCTCCTGTAAATGGCGATAAAGCAGATAGTGTTTTTGTTTCTTTCTTAATTCTCGTTTTACAATAGACTCAATTTCTTTGATTTCAGCTAATTTCTCCTTCATTAGAAGATCATATTCTTTCTTGGTAATATTGAAAGCATCTTGAAATTCATTTGCCTTTATTTTCCTTTTTGCTTTATCTCCAATTTCTATTATATCCGCTTTTATCTGTTTATTGATGTCCTCAATTTTTTGTAGATTAGTATTGAAAAATTGAAATCCATCAGTATAAAAATCGAATTCAGTATTAAAATGTTCCTTAATATTTATCCAATTTTCTATTATTTTTTTATGTTTTTTAATAATTTTCTTTTCCTTAACTGTAATCTGTTGAGAAACGCTATATATTATTTGATCATACTTTCTTACATTTTGAGAGAGTCGGTCCAAATTCTGAATAATAAGATTTAATTCTTCCTTATTAAAGTCCTTTTCAAGAATCTCGGTAAATTCTTTCTTGAATAAATCTGCTTTTTTTATTAAATCTTCCTCGATAATATCTATTTTTTCATTCAAAGTATCCAATAAACTAGATAAATTTCTTAATTCTTCTTTTTCTTGAATTTTACCTTTAAGATATGACTCTACTTCTACTAATTTTTTCTGTAAAACAGAATATTCTTTTTTCCATTGAGCTATTTCTGAACCTAAACTCGCTTGAATATTAATATATTTTAGAATTTCATTAAAAGAACCTTCAATATTCTCATTTAAAAAATCGGCTTCCATTAAAGCATCACGTAGACTATATTTTAAGCGTTCTTTAGCATAACTGATCTCATTAATTAAAAGATAACTTTCAATTTCTTCTCGAATTTGAGAACTGATATTTTTTAACTTCAATGTCATATTATAGATATCATTCTTGATGTCATCTAATTTCTCTTTTTCTTCATATAATCGTTCTGTATTTAGATCCACATTACATATAATTATCCTTTTCAAAAGATATTTCAAATAAAATAAATATTTAGTTCTGAATCCTAAAAATGATTTTTTAGTTCTTATAGTACCAATAAATAGTTTTTTCTTTACCATATCTTTTATAATAGGAAAAATATCTTCTTTCAATTTCAATGGTTCCAAATGTTCTGCCTTATATTTTTTGAAGAGTTCCGAAAGAGATATTATACTATTATTCTTCAATTTATTATAGAAAACTTTAAAGAATTCTTTCTTACCATGACTGAAATTACTAATATAATTCTCGAATTCATTCTCATTAGCTAAAATTTGTAACTTAAAATTATAATTAAGGTTTATATATAAAACAAGTTCCTCTATATAATCTACTAAACCAAAAGTTGACTTTAACTGATTTATATCAATATATTGTTCCTTTTCAAGTTGTCTGAATAGTACCCTTTCAATTTCATCAATAAATTTTTTCCAAACAAGAGATAAAAGAATAACTAATTTTGATGTCTCATTTAATATTTCAGGATTCCAATTTTCTGGAGTTTTTAATATTTCTTCTAATTTTTGAGTAATAAAGGAATAAATTCCTGCAGGATTATAATCCAATAACCATGAATATAATTCAAGGATATAAACTAACCAGAAAGTGATTTCAACATTATCACCCTGATTAAAACTAAAACTACCATTTTCTTTCTGAAGCTGTTGAAGCAATTGAAGCTCTTTATCCTTTACTTCCTTATCCAAATCTAAATATTTGAAACAAAGTAGTCTAAAAATTAAAGAAGAGTCTTTTTTCTTTTCTCCAGCATAAATACGGAATTGTTCTCTATTTACACGAACATCAACTCCTAAAATTGTGAATATTTCAATTATATAGTAAAGTAATTTTGAGTTTGAACTATTTTTGCAAATTTCACAATCTTTATTTTGACAGTGTAGAAATTTATTCCCTTTTTTATGTGCTAAAACAAAATTTTTAATCTGCTCTTTAACTTGAGTTCTTCCATCAGACATTAAATATTGATTTAATAGACCCAAAATTTTTAAACTTGATAAAGCAAAAAATGTAGAACAAATATCTGGATTATTTTCTGAATGAGGTATGTAAGTGAATCCTATTTGGTCATTTTTTTGGACTTCACAACTTTTAATAAAAGCAAAAATTTTATCTCGATATTTCTTTTTTTCCTCTTTTAGATATTTTCTCAAGAGGAGTAACCAAAAAACATTCTCTAGATTCAGATAAGGCTCATTTATTAATGATTGATTAAAATGGTGATAAAATTGAATTATTCTATTATATTCACTGAAATAAAAAATTCGAATATCTCTTCTTTTAACGTTTATAAAAGACGTAAATGGCTCTTTTTTAAATTTTGTTATGTAAGGATATGCAAATTTGTCTTCATAGGCATTGCTCAATACTATTTAAGCTCCAGAGATATAGTTTGTTTTTTTGATATTAATGAAAATCTATACATATAATTTTTTGGAATCAAAAATATTGAGGATGTAATATTACTTATATATATAAGCTCATAAGCTAATTTAATTAATAATCTATCACATTAAGCTGGTATTCTTAATTTAAAATATTTATAATAAAATAAAGAATTATGATAATGACCTATAGTTCCTTCCTTTATATTCTACTATTTCAGGTTGATGTTTTTTTATTTAAATATATAACCAATCCTGCAAAAATTAGCGAAACCACTATAAGGTAAATAATTATATTCCATATTTCTGGACCATTAGATAAATTTAAGTATATATAAAATTCCTCGGATTTTCCTAAATTTTTAGTCAGAGAAGAATCATTAGCCCAGATTTGAATTATATATTCCTCCCAATTTGGATATGCACTAATATTATTCCAATTATAACTCCATTGAATTTCATTTTCCTTATTCATGCTAGCATTGAATAATAAATTCGTTAGATTTGATATTCGAATAATAACATTACCAATTAAAGGAGGATTTTCATCACTTATATTGACTATTATATTAAATTGCCCTGTAGTTATTCTTGTATAATTCTCAAGTGGTTGGATAAAAGTAATGACTGGAGACATAGTATCTTCAGCTGATCCTTGAGCTACCACTAAGATCCCATTATCAATAAGACTATTATTATGTTCAGTGAAATTACATAAATTAAAACAATCCTGAAAACTAAGAAATGTTATAAAAATTATGGAAAAAATAATATTCTTAGAGAACATGTTTTTTTTACTACTTCAATTCTATTTTTTAGGCTAATATTTCTTTTTGCTCTATTAAAGTAGAATTAATTATATTTGAAATATAAATTTAAGTAAAGAAATGCCTTTATTTTTAGAAATCTCAATGA
>JBHLQA010000271.1:0-5157 GCA_048885285.1 Candidatus Odinarchaeota archaeon | reverse complement strand
GGTTTTAAAAGATTCAAGAGTTCCAGACTGCTGAGTACCATTTTTAAATTCAAAAGCAATAACATCTTCAATATTATAAGTTAGATTTATAAATTGAGGAGACTGAGCAAAAGTGTCTCCCTCTCCTATTTCATTAGAATCACCTTCATCAGGATTTAAATAGAGGAATTTTGGACCACCTCCAGTACTAACATCATTAGGAGGTATTTTAATTTTAATTGCGAACCAAAATTTCTCAGTACTATCTTCAATTGTTGAATTTGTGTTTGATGTATTTAAATAGATAGAGCCATTATCCGAATTTTTAAAGTCAAAAACTTCCCAGTGCGCATTCACATCATCAGGGTGGGCTTTTTTTAAGGTTCCTAAAGTCTCATTTGAGTTAGGTGTACCAACAGCATCATTTGAACAATTTACTATCGAAACATCCCATGAATTCTCATCTGAATAATAATCTTCATCAACTACATCTTGAATAAAGATGCTTATGTTATTGACATATTGATTAGTCTCAACCGAGAATTTCTGATAGACGTATATTGGTACAGTTTCAGAATAACTTATGATATATTCTGTTGGTTCAGTTTCGATGTTTTTAGTATAATTTAAAGCGGTAATATTTTCAAAAACCATCCTAGCATGTGTTATATTCCAATTTTGTAGAAATAATTTAGGTTGAATATTTAATCCTGATTGATATCGATTAATATATGAATCCTTCGAAACAGCACTAATATTACAGAAAATTTTACCAGCTTGATTATCAATTGATCCTCTAACTTCTATCTTTGGATCGAATCCATTTGCTTCCTTAATAATTTCAGGAGTTATTAGTTCAGAATCATTATTTGAGATATCCTTATTTGAATAAAAATTTAATGTTGATATGCTAATAATATTAGAAAACAAAATAATACAATTAATCGCAATTATTACAGATATTGATTTTCTCTTTCTGGCAAAATTCATTAAAAGCAACTTCTTTATGTTTAGTAATTAATCAATTAAATTGAAATTGATATTAATAAGAAGAAATCCATTTTTAAAATTAGGGTTTCTACTATGATAGAATATCTATTATTTTGCTTTCTATTATGGTTATTTTTAAAAAAATAAACTTTTCCTAAACTTTTTATTTCTTAATAATAATTATTTTCCTTTACAATTATTCTTAAAATAAACTTTATAATTTTTCAAAGATTCAACACTATATTGTATTTTAATTTTGAATCATTTCAGCTAAGGATTAGTAAAGTGATTAAATATGATTGAGATGTTGTTAGTATTACTAGTATGGATTATTGTTATATTTGTTGCAACGATTTTTATCAGTCAATATATTAAGATGTATCAGAGAGAAGATGTTGCTATTGCGTTTTATATATTATTTATTACAATGTCACAAATTCTAGCAGCAAAGATAGGAGATTTTAGTATCGGAATTCTTGAAATCACTGCTCCAGTAGCGGTTTTAATATTCCCTTTTACATTTCAAATAACAGATATGGTAAATGAAAATTTTGGGCAAAAAAAGACCCACAGAATGATTTTCATAGCCTTTGTAACTCAAATCCTCATGTTAATTTTTATTTGGTTTAGTATAGAAGTATCTGCTGCTTCATTTTGGGGATTTTCTTATGGAAGTGACCCGGTAGAAGCTCAAAATTTTTGGTTAGACTTTTTTGGATCAACCTTCAGAATAACTGCTGGTTCTTGGATTGCATTCTTAATTACAGAAAATCTTGATGCTGTCTTATATGCTAAATTCAAAAAATTAACTAAAGACAAAAATTTATGGTTGAGAAACGTCTTTAGCGATATCCCTACACTAGCATTGGATAGTTTCATTTTTGTATGTATAGCATTTGGTGGTTTATTACCTCTTTGGCCATTAATTTTGGGTCAGCTTTTAACTAAATGGTTTTTTGGTATCATAGATACTCCATTTATGTATCTCTCAAGAGGAATTGTCAGTGAGAGAATTAATCTTTTTGGAAATTTATTTAGTAAACCTATAGAAGAATAAATCAAAAATAAAAATAGATTATTTTTATATCTTTATTAGTTCATAGTCTATGGAACCCAGGTTATTCTTAACAGCAGCATTGAATTGATATATTGGATTTACCATAGGATTTAGAGTTTTAAACTTTTCAATCCCTGCTTCAAGTGGTTTCATCCATTGTCCATCTTTATTTAAGAAAGGAAGACCTGGAGCATTTGTTTCGGCATCAATGCAAGCTTTATCTATAGCAACAGGATCATTTGACCCATAGATTCCTAGATCTGGTACTACTGGGACACTAGCATTTGGAACACAATCACACATAGCAGGGATATCAATTGCAAAATTAATATAGCGGATCTTTTCAGGTCCAAAGCTTAAAACAGCCATGACATTATCTATAAACCTCTCAACAAAATCAGGAATAGTTCTCATTTGTGGTCCTATTATTGCTTCTTCAACAGGACATTTTCGCATACAACGGGAACATCCATAGCAGATAGAACTATCTATTATTGCATGTTCATCGTCAATTTTAATAGCATTCACTGGGCATGCATTAACACACTCTTGCTTACATAATGATAAATCACATTTTTTTATATTTACTTGTAATAGTCCATCTAAATGAGCTAAATATTTATTTCTCTTAGAGACACATCCAATTCCCAGATTTTTTAAAGCTCCTCCGAATCCGGCTTGAGGATGTCCTTTAAAATGAGATATGATTACTAGTTTATCAAATTCAAATAAATTTTTGGCTACAGAGACTTCTTTAAAATGAATTCCTTCTATTTGAATAACTTTTCTATCGATTCCCTCATCTCCATCGATGAAGTAAAGCGGTGCACCAGCTACAGTCTCTGAATATCCATGGAGTTCTGCTATTTTTTTATGATCTTTAACATTTTTCCGGTGACCAATACATATAGAATAATCTTCGCATATTCCAATATTTTCAATATTATTTCCAAGTCCTTGAGTTTCAATAAGTGTTGGTTTTCCTTTCTTGGCTTTAATAGCAGTTACTACTTCACGAACATAATCAGGACGTAAATAACGAGTATTTTGAGCTTCACCCACATGAACCTTTACTCCTACTTTATCACCAGGTTTAATATGATCTAAAATCTTATCTAAGATAAGCCTCGTCTTCACTAAATTATTCGTGACCATATTTTTTGATGTATTTGGCATTGCAGCTACCTCAATTGGAGATGCCCAATACACTATAGGTTTAGATGACATAATTGTTTTCTATTTTATTTTATATATATTTTTCAGAAATCTAAGATAGTTCTTTTCTAAAATCAAATTAATTGATTAAAAATAGTGTAGATAATTTTTAAACTAATCGGCTATTGAAAATAAAAGAAAAAGATGAATAAAATAGAAGAATTATAAAAAAATATTAAAAATATGGAACTCTTAAGATTGAAAAATAATATGGTATTTTTAATATTTTTAATGGCGTTTGGTATCTAATATAGTTGTTTCAAGCACCTATTTTAGAAAAAGGATAAATAAGTTTATCAATGATCATGAAATCATTTCCATTTAATTGAGAAAGCTATAAGAATATATCTAAAGTTTTTTGAGTTTTTATGAAATTAATTATTTTACTACTTTCTTTCCAGTATTTATAATCAACCATGAACCCTTCTGCCATTTTTTTTACCGAATCGTTGAAATTATCTAAAATAATAGGATCTTGTGTAAACATAGCATTCTCAACAGTCGATCTAATAACCCATACTCCAAGTGGAACAACATAACCTCCAGAAACCTCTCGAAAAATTAAAATTCTCGCTTGTCTTCTTATTTTATAAAGATATTCACAAACTGACTTCCTTGCTGCATAATAAGCTCCAGTTATATTACTAGCATATAATTTTCTTCCATTATAAAATTCAAAATCAGTCATTATCTGTGGTTTTAAATTACGATTATTACCATCAAGAGAAATATTCCATAATGTATTAGGTGCCCAAACTTCATTCATCTCATAAATGAATTTTCCTGGAAATAATAGAATTTTAAAATGATTATCGAGATAGGATGCTTCGAAGATCCTGTAATCATTTATTTCTGGAAATGTTTTGATTTCTTTTATTAAAGCTTTAGATATTATATCATCAACAGCAGTTATCGTCCATCTTGTAGGAACAATTCTACGTCTATTTTTCTCACCTAAGAGTCCAGCTGAAAATACTCTTTTAATTGTTGATTCAGGAACATTTCCTTTAAAATATAAATTTTCTGAGACTGCCTCTGCTGCACTTAAATCAGTATCTGAAACACAATATTCTACTTGAGGATGAATTTTTGTATTTTCAGTAATTTCAATTCTTTCAGTTATTCCAGAAGGTCCCATTGGTAAGGCGTGGTTATCCATCATTATTCTCAGATTCATTCGCTCAAGTTTAGTTTCAGTATCTACTGGTCTTGCAGCCATCGATAATTCCTGTGATGTTTCTAGGAGTTTTTGAGTTTTTAATGAAGGAGTACTTTTTCTTGACTTTCGTCCAATGAAAACATTTGTTTTAAAATTACTCCTAACTAAACTACTCCTATAACGAATAACATCTACCATTTTCTTACCAAACCATAGTTCAGGAGCATCTAAAATATGATAATCTGAAATATCTAGTCCTGTTTCAAATTCTTGAAATGGCACCAATGGCCCTATGTATACATTAGGATAATTAAAACGACCAACAAAAAATCCAGGTGGACTGGCTCCAAAAATTTCTACATCTCTTCTTGTTTTATCTAATTCAAAGGGGACTAAAGATTTCATTACGGATTTCTTTAATAAAATTGGGCAGTTTTTTTTTCCACATAATAACCGTGCACCTTTACATCGAAGACAAATATTTGCTTCTGTTGGGGGTCTTACCAATTTACTTTCTCTCTAAAAATCAGATTCTCCTATAACATAAATGAGTTTCTTCTATTATAAAAAAGACACAAGAGTTTAAATTTTTAATATTTATATTATAGAACTAATATTATATAAAAAGCAGAATAGATTCTTATCAAATATAAGATATTCTTTAATCCAAATATATGAAGTGTCAATATTTAATTATTATAGTGGTCAAATATCACAAGTTAAGATACACAATAGAGTATTAACACCAACAGAGATA
>JBHLQA010000270.1:0-5171 GCA_048885285.1 Candidatus Odinarchaeota archaeon | reverse complement strand
ATATTTACGAGCTCGACCAGCATTAGAAGCATGTGGAGTAGATAGTTTTGCTACAGCGGTAAAGTGTGGCGAAAAGCAACCTTACGTCATTAATCCGGAACATCCAGATGAATCAATTCCATTTGTTGTTTGGCATGGCATTATATTAGTAGTATAAATATTTTAATTATTAAGAAAGTAAGGAGGAAATGAGAATAATGGAAGAAGCAATTGTAATAAAAGATAAAAAAAAGTCAAAAGATTATATTAATTATCTTAATAATATTATTGAAGCTGTTTCTTCACTTGACTTTTTTACGATGAAAGAAGCAATAAGACAAGCAATGGATGCTAAGGTACCAATAATCGAAATAGTTAAAAACGGAATTCTAAATGGATTAGATGAATCGGGAGATATGGGGCTAATTTTAGCAGCTGAAGCCCTAGAGGGCGAAGTTCAATGTATTGATGAGGAAAATAGACTTAATTTGGCAGAAAGTAGTAATTACAATGGAAAAGTTGTTGTAGGAACAATTGAAGGGGATATTCATAATTTGGGTAAAAGTATATTAATTGCTTTGATGAAATCTTATGGTATGGATTTTATTGACCTTGGAACGGATGTAAGTCCTGAAAAATTTGAAGAAGTAGCTCAACAACCAGATGTAAAAGTTGTTGGCATTTCTTTCCTACTTTCTTCATCAGAACCAGCTATAAAGAGAGCCATGAATTTATTAAAAAATGGAGAATTGGCATCAAAAATAAAAGTGATTTTGGGAGGTGCTTCAGTAACACCTGAAATCGCGGAAGAGACAAATGCAGATGCGTATGCTACAGATGCTTTACAAGGTGTTGATATTATTGATAATTGGTTAAGGGATTAATATTTCCTTAACACCCCATTGAACTTTTTTTATTTTAACAAATTTATAATAAAGTAAAATTCTTTTTTATTAAGAGAATTAACCAAAATATGATGTTTGTATATGACGAATGAGAGAATTACGCTTATACTAGAACCAATATCTAAACGAACGAATGTTAAAGAAGGTTCTACAGTATATGAATCACTTTTAGCACTGAATTTTGCTATGAGTGCATTATGCGGTGGTAAGGGAACATGTGGAAAATGTCTAATTCGTGTTTTAGATCCTAATCCAAAAATTTCTGAACCTACAGAACAAGAAAGAAAAATTTTAGGTAATCAAAAAATATCAGAAGGTTTTAGGTTAGCATGCCAAACAAGAATTTTGGGAGATTTAAGAGTCTTTTTAACCGACTCCCTAATTTCGAGAGGAACAAGAATTATGGTAGATGCTGGTTTAGAGACTCTTGGAATAAAAGAAACTGATAAATTCCAACCTGCAATATCTTCTCAAATATCTAAGATTATACCTGCAGATTTAACTAATCCTAGAGATGATTTGTCTGGTTTATTTGAGAGTATAATAGAAAATAGTAATACATATAGTATAAAGGAAGATCAACCAACATTTCATGTAAATGATATCTTGCATTCTATTACTCAAAAATTACCACATATTATGAGAGCAGATAATGGTGAGGTTACAAGTCACTTTAGAAAGCTCTCTATGGAAGATAACTGGACTCTCTATGATGTTGATGCCGGAGATAAAAGCAAGCAAATTTTTGGATTAGCTGTCGATATTGGAACTACTACTATTGTTGGTTATTTAATTTATTTAAAAACAGGAGAAATTGTTGCAATCTCAGCAATACTGAATCCTCAAGTGGCCATCGGTGAAGATGTAGTTTCCCGAATTACATATATTGTAAAGAATGATGCAATTCAAAAAGCTAAAGACTTGATTAATAGTGCTATCAATCAAATCATTGAGGAATGCTGTAGTAAAGCTAATATATCTGTTTCATGTTTGAAAGATATTTCGATCGTAGGAAATACAGGAATGCATCATATATTTTTTGGAGTTTCTCCGCAATTTTTAGCCACATCACCTTTTCCTCCTGTATTTAAAGCTCCAATTAATGTAAGTGCTAATAAACTAGGAATACAATGCAATCCAAATGTAAATGTTTACTCTCCACCGGTTATAGCAGGTTATGTAGGAACGGATACAATTGGATGTATAATCTCATCTAAAATCTATTCATATGATAAATACACTCTATTAATTGATATTGGAACTAATGGAGAACTTGTCATAGGAAATAACAAAGGATTAGTTACAGGGTCTTGTGCTGCAGGTTCAGCACTCGAGGGTGCCCATATTTCACATGGAATGCGAGGCTCTGAGGGTGCAATTGAATCAGTGACTATAGATAAGGATACTTTAGAACCTATAATTGGAGTAATAGGAAATATAGTCCCATTAGGAATATGTGGCTCAGGTTTAATTGATACTATAGCCGAATTGCTGAAATTAAACATAATAACACGAGCAGGAAAATTCAATAATAAATCAGAAGAAATTATAAATCATCGTCGTGTTATAAAAAAAGAAGATGGATATCATTATATCTTATATAGAGAAGAGTGGGATATTGAACAATTTGAAGCAAGTAGTAGTGATACTAATATCAAAGAAATATCAATTTGTCAGAAAGATATTAATCAGGTTCAGTTAGCAAAGGCTGCATTTTTAAGCGCAGCCAATATATTACTTGAAATGGAAGATGAAAGCAATGAGTCTCTAGATCAAATTATTCTAGCAGGTGGTTTTGGAACGTACATTAAAAAAGAAAATGCTGCTTTTATAGGATTATTTCCTGAAGTCGATAAAAGCAAGATTTTCCAGATTGGAAATGCTGCTGGAATTGGTGCACAAATGTTTATAAAAGATATTGAGCAAAGAAATATAGCGAATAAAATTGCTCATGATATAAAATATAGAGAGATTGCAACATCACCACTATTTCAAAAAGAATATACTTTTTCTCTTTATTTTCCTCATTATGATCTTGACAAATTCCCTAAATTAAAACAAGAATATGACAAAATACCTTTAAAATAGTAATATTAAAAAATAATAGGATTTATTTTTACGTTAGGAATTATTAATTTACAGTAGTAAATTTTTTTTTTAAACAATTTTAAAATGAAAATTGCTAAGGGTAAGATTTCGGAAAAAAAATCGGGAAACCCAAAATATTCTACTTATTGGGTCTATATACCAAATAAGATAGTAAAAGACAGTTCTTTTCCTTTTAGAGACAAAGAAGAAGTAATGATAGAATTAAAAGGTGAGAGCTTAGAAATTCGAAAAGTATATAATCTAAGTGATCTCACAAAAGTTTATGATATCGAGGCTGCTACTATAGCAAATCTCATAGAAAGTAAAGCATTAGTGAATAAAGACAAACCATTTCTATATTTTAAAGATAAAGTTTTTACCTATCAAGAGGTCAATTCAATTTCAAATCAAATAGCAAATGGACTTATAGAGCAAATTAAAAAATTAAAATTAAAGAATCCTCATATTTCCATGTTATTACCAAATTGTCCAGAAGCTCTTTTTTGTTGGTTTGGTATAGCAAAAACAGGTAATATGTTTGTTCCATTAAGTTATTTGTTTAAAGGGGATTTATTAGAATATGTGTTGAGAAATAGTAATTCTGAAATATTAATTATAGATTATAAATATTTTAAAAATGTAGAAGAAATCTATGAAAAATTGCAAAAAATACGCAAAATCTATCTTTTTAATGCTCCTATTGATTTTAAATACGCAGGGAAATATGCAAATTTTTCCGAAATCTTATCTGAAAATTCAGATAGTCCTAATATTCATATCTATAGTTATGATCCTCTTGAAATCTCTTATACATCAGGAACGACAGGAAAACCAAAAGGAGTAATATATAGAAATTATTTTGCTCTTTCAGGAATTAGTATTGGAAATCAATTAGAACATTTAGGATTCGGTAGTGACTCAAATAAATTTTATTGTCCTTTACCATTATTTCAAGGATTAGAACGATATTTCTTGATAATTCCAATTATGTATTATAATGGTTCAATTATTGTTGCTGAAAACTTCAATATTTCAACATTTTGGAAAGATGTCGAAAAATACAAACCTGATGGTTTTACTTATTATGCAGCACATCTGATAAGCTTAGTAAATCAGCCACCCTCAAAAAATGACAGAAATCATTCAATAAAATATGCCATAGGGGCTGGAGCTTTACAAGAAATATGGGAACCTTTTGAAAGGAGATTTGGGATTCAAATTATTGAAATGTGGGGTTTAGTCGAAGGAATTGGTTTTACAATTAATATTGTTGGTTCTAAAGGTGGTAAAATAGGTTCTGTTGGAAAACCTGCTCGGGGAGTTGAAATTAAAATTGTTGATTTAGATGGAAATGAACTGACTCCTGGACGAGATAATATTGGTGAAATATGTGCTCGAACAAAACTTCCTTTTGAACTTGAATATTATAATTTACAGGAGGAGACTGTTACTAGAATAGGTGAAGATAGATGGGTTTTAACAGGTGATTTTGGATATATAGATCTTCAAGGTTTCGTATACTATTTAGGAAGGAGATCTGATATGATTCTCAGAGAAAAAGAGATGTTTTTTGCAGTAGACATCGAAATTGTTGCAAATTCACATCCACTAATAGTCGAAAGTGCTGTTTTTGAGGTTCCTGATAAAGATTCCTCAGAAAAAGATATAAAAATATGTGCTGTTATTCAAAAAGGAGCCTCAATAGCCCATAAGGAGTTTTGTAAGTTTCTACAGCAAAATTTGGCTTATTTTATGGTTCCAAGATACATAGAATTTAAAGAAGAATTACCAAAAAATGCAAATGAACTAGTTCAGAAATTTATTCTTATAAATGAATGGGTTTCAGGTAAATCAGTAAAAAACACTTATGATTTGATGACAAACAATAAAAATTGAAAAATATTTTATCAATTAGTAGGGATATGATATGGTTAAAATAAGAAAAGAATTATTATCTCCATGTGGCTTATATTGTGGAGTTTGTGCGGTTTATCTAGCACATATTTCAAATGATAATGATTTTAAGAGAAATTTATTTCCTATTTTTAAGAAATGGGGTGCTAATACTATAGAAGATATTGCGTGCACAGGATGTCTATCTGATGATATCATATTTCCATTCTGTCAAACTTGCTCTATAAAAAATTGCGTAAAAGATAAGAATATAGAAAGCTGCTGTCAATGTGATGGATTTCCTTG
>JBHLQA010000269.1:0-5185 GCA_048885285.1 Candidatus Odinarchaeota archaeon | reverse complement strand
CTCGAATTCGAGCACTTGTGCCTGCTTTAAATGAATATTTCAAAAAAAGTGCTGTAATTATATTAGCACATCAATCACGTCCAGGCAGTGACGATTTCACAGATTTAGATATCCATGCTAGAGAAATAGAAAAACATCTTGGACGACCTGTAAAATTTGTTAAGGATATTTATGGAGAAAAAGCGGTTCAAGAGATTAAAAATCTTAAGCCAGGAGAAATATTAGTACTAAATAATGTACGTAAATTCGAAGGAGAAATGAAAAATTACAAAGATTTTTCTGAAGCAGAAAATACTGAAATGATTAAGACACTTTTCCCATTAGTCGATTATGTCATTGTTGATGCCTTTGGAGCAGCCCATCGCGCTCATGCCTCTATTGTAGGATGGCCAAAAATGATGGCAGGCCCTATAACAGATAGAGAATTAGAGGCATTGAAGAAAATAATGCAAGAACCAGCAAAACCAATGGCAATGTTAATAGGTGGAGCAAAAGCTATAGATAAATTTAAAGCTATGAAATTTAATTTTGACAATGAAAAATTGGATTATGCTCTGTGTTCAGGATTAACCGCGATTTTAATCTTTGAAGCATTAGGAAAAAATATGGGAGAGCCTAATCATAAAATAATTGCTGAAGACCTTGAGGCAAATAAAAATATGATCATTGAAACTTATGAGAATTATAAGGATAAAATCATTCTACCTGAAGATTTAATTATCGATGATAATGGAAATAGAAAAACTATTGGAATTGACGAGGCGGGTACATATAATACAACCACAGGAGATATTGGCGAAAAAACTGTAGAAAAATTTAATGAAATTCTCATGAAATGTAAGACAATTGTTGCAAATGGTCCACCTGGAATTTTTGAGAAAGAAGTATTTAGGAAAGCTACAAATGAAATTGTGGATACGATGGTAAATGCTACTAAAAAAAATAAAGCCCTCACAATTATAGGTGGTGGTGAAATGGGCGCTGCTGCTTCAATGGCAGGTAAGGCAAATGATGTTTCATTTATATCAACAGCAGGAGGCGCAATGCTCGAAATTCTTTCAGGTAAAGATTTACCAATGATTAGAGCTTTGCGTGAGAAAAAATATAGTACTTAAATCTACTTATTTTTCTATTTTATCTTTAAAAATAAGCGAGTATAATAGGAATTTACAATTTTTAATAAAATATTTATTTTTTAATATTATAAATTACATACGAGTAATTATATAATTCATAATTTGAAATAAAAGGGCCCGTGGTCTAGAGAAAACTCACTTTCTGGGTTTCGGAAAACTCGGTATGACGTCCGCTTGACGTGCGGAAGGTCGTGCGTTCAAATCGCGCCGGGCCCATTAAAATATAATTAAATAAGATTAACATGCCGATAAGAATCCGTTGGACCACTAAGGAATATTTTGGTGCAACATTAATATTATTAGCAATGAATGGAATGATTCAATTATTTTTTATATTTATTGGACAATATATATTGGCAATGGGAAATCATATTATATTAATCCTAATTCCGATTGGTGTTTGGGTCGCTGTATTTTTTGCTAGTCTTATTATTTTCGAAAGTTATGCCCAAGTGGAGAGGAGAGAAAGATTAAAGAGTAGATTTAATAAGAAAATTGCAAAATATCCGACTATAAAGAAATTCTTAGATTTTCACCTAACCAAACCTTTATTAATAGTATTTATTGTTTTTACCGGCTTTTTTTTTAGTAGTTTCTTTATTTCCACATTATTCTTAGATAATTCAATGTCATTTTTAACAGCGGAAGTTTTAAGTGCAATCTTTTGTCTTCTTATCGCGAATTTAATAGAGAAAAATTATGGGCGTATTCAACGATATTAATAAAATGTTATAATTTATATTGGTTATTAATATAGAGTCATTTTATTAGGCTATAGTATTTTTTCTTGATAATTAAATAATATATCGTGAAATGTGGATTTCACGTTGTTTTATATCTTTTTAAATAATCTCGAAGTATTATCTAAGAATAAGGTGGATAAAAATAGACATAAAAATTGAAAGAACTACATTTTAGTATCATTAGAAGATACATCTACCAGAAATAATCCACCACATTTATTAAAAAACTACTAAAAGAAGAATATAAAAAGGGGAAAATAAAAGATTTCATATTTTCCATTTATTTTAAAGAATTTTTAAAAGGATTAAGAATTTGGATTTAAAAAGGATTTCAAAACATTTTAATTTAGAAAAGAATTTTTTTTTTCAAACGAATCGAGGATAAAAAAAATGAAATCCTTAAAAAAGTCAGGAGTTTTACTTTCTTTAACTATGGTTTTATCTGTGGTAATGATGTTGCCAGAAATTACGGCGGTTACCACTACTATTGGAGAATCTAGTGTTGGTTTTGGAAATGGCACCGTTATGATATGGAATTATACTTCATCTCAATTCACATCCAAAATTGGTGATCACCTAAATGCTTCAATTTCTAGTATTCAAAGCAATGAGAATTACATGCGTGTCAATGGTACTATTGGATATTATAATCATACAACGCAAAAATGGATAAACTCTGTAAATGAAACAACATTTTGGTCATATAATTACTCAACTCAAGAGTTTATATGGAATACTGAATTAGATTATTTTCCTTTACTCTTTATGCCTATACCATTGAACTCAACATTATTGTCTAAAAATGTTAATTCTACTGTATATTTTCATCCTGTCTTAACTTGGAAATATAATTATACTTCTGTTTTCAATGGTAACATTATGAATTTAACTAAGTTTTTATACTCAAATAGTTCAGGCACATGGATTTGCATAGGGGGTAATAATTATACATATACTTATAATGATCTAGGAATATCTAAAAAATTTGAAATGAGTGCTTTTTCTGAAACTTTAGAATTGATATATTTTTCTGCTGAAGAATCGGATGATCCAATAATAATAAATGCACCGAGTAATATTACCCTTGATACAACCTACACGGGAGTAAGTATCTCGTGGACAGCTACAGATGCTAACCCAAACATATATACCATTGAACTTCAGGGATTTAATATCGTAACAGGTCCAACTACGTGGTCAAATAACACAGAAATTACGTATAATATTCCAGATGGCTTAAGTGCAGGCAAATATAACTATATTGTCAATTTTACGGATGACTTTGATAATTCTATTACTGATACTGTTACCATAACTATTGAAACAGCAGAAGAAAATGGTGGAGGAATTCCGTTCGGGAATTATTATTTGATTTTTCTGGTAATTGGAATAATTTCATTAGTAATTGTTCAAAAACGAAGAAAATTATCCTCTTAAAATAAATAAAATATTATATTGAAATCAAAATTCTTTTTTTTTTCCTATTATTAATAAAAACTCTATCTATTCCTTATTTATGACTTTTAATTAATTAGAATATAATAGAATATCCATAGTTAATTTCTTTCTTGCTTGGAAAAATTCTCTAATCTCTCATATAATTTCTTAATTTCTTTTAAGAATAATATCACCTTTAGGATTAAAGTCTAAAAAATGCGCCCTCCGGGAATTGAACCCGGGTCGCCAGGTTCACCTCTCTTATCTATAAGAACCAGAGAATTGGCAACCTGGCATACTGACCACTATACTAAGAGCGCAAATTTAGTAATAATAAGAATATATTAAAAAATTAAAATTTAATTATTTAAGGAATAGAATTTTAGTTCTATACAATTTCCGAAATAACTTGTTTAAGTAAATTATCATTAACAAATTCTTCTAATTCTCCTAAACTCTGTGGAAGTCCTTCTCTTACTCCTACTTCCATACATTCTAAGTAAGACATTGCTGTAGCTAATTTAGAGATCTTCTCTAAAGGAAAATTATTTAACAATGAAACTAGAATCCCTGTTAAAAAAGCATCTCCAGCCCCAGTAGTATCTGAAACTTGACTTTTTGTATTGTAGATGCCACTATTAATGATTGTTTTACCATCTGATATTATTGAACCGTTAGGACCATCAGTAATTGAAATCAGTTTTATTCCCATATCTAAGAGACTTTTTATCATAAGTGTCTTTTTGCTTTCTCCTGTGAACTCTTGGGCTTCCTCTAGATTCATTGATACAACATTAGAATTAGAAATCAAGATTTTTGCCCAATTTGGGGCATTTTTTATAATTGACATACTAGGGGCGGCAAAAACTAGCCCTCCATTGTTTTTTGTAAGAGTTATTGCTTTTTCAATAGCCTTACAAGCATCATCAGTAGTTAAAGATGTCCAAGCGAATGCTTTAACTTGACTAAATAATTCTTCTTTAACATCTGATGGTTTCAATAAATTATTAGCTCCTTTATATGCAAGAATACTTCTATCTTTTCCCCATGGAGTTCGTAAAATTATTGATAGTGCCGTAATATCAGTATCAGTTTGAATTATTTGAGATAAATCAACTTTTCTTTTCTTTAAATCATTTAAACAAATATTTGCTGAAAAATCATTTCCCATTACTCCAATATATGTACTATTTAACCCTAGCATAGAACAATTTGCAGCGATATTAGCACCCGATCCTCCTGGAACAAATCTAACGTTTTTAACATTCAATTTCCGAGAATATTCTATTGCTGTATATTTTTTTATTATATCTTTATCAAATAATTCAAATCTTAGTATATCATCTATGTCAATCATAATATCTAATGTATTACTTCCGATTGTAATAATTTCTGGATTATTCAAAATACTCACTTATAGACAATTAAAATTTTAATTATAGAATAAGTTGAAAATAGAAATAAATCTTTTAATAATTTTGCTAAGAAATGATATTCAAAGATTTGAAAAATAATTTTGTTTTTCTGATTTATCTAGTCGATCTTATAGATTTTCTTTACTGTTCTTAACAATTTTCCCCATTCTCTTTATCATTCTATATGTGAGATCAAGAAAAGCTTTTTCAACATTTTCTCCAGTTTTAGCAGAGGTTTCAACATAAATACAATCATGTTTTTTCGCATATTCTTCCACTTCATTTTTATCTATAATTTGACCAACTTCAGGCACTAAGTCAGTTTTATTCCCTATAATTGCACTAGGAATATCTCTACTTATAATACTACGCATTTCTGAAAGCCATTCTTTCATACTGATGAATGTTTGGTGTCTTGTAAGATCAAAAACAATTAATGCCCCAAATGCACCAT
>JBHLQA010000268.1:1086-5228 GCA_048885285.1 Candidatus Odinarchaeota archaeon | reverse complement strand
GAATATCGAACAATATACTGAAAAGAATTATAATACTATTTGTATTATTATCCCTATTTTAATGCATAATAACAACGTTTAGGAGAAAAAACTTTTCCTTCCTCACGTAATTCTTTTATGATTTTAGATACTTCTTTTGATTCCACACCAGTTTGTTCGGCAATTTCACCTGGACGTAAAGGCTTAGAAGTACTTTTAAAAACATTCAATACTTTTTCTTTATCTGTCATGAAAAATCAAACATAGAATTCCAATTTATTAGATAAAATGATTCTTACTTTATGAGCATAATCCTGATACCTGATCTTGAGATAGTACATTAATAATGTAAAAATATTTTTGTATTTAATTACCATTTTATGCCTTTTAGTTATAGATCCTCTAAAATTTGAGTTTAATAGTGAATCAAAAATTTACGTAGGTGTTTTTCTTAACATCGCACAAAGACGTACATCTGTATCTAGAATTATAGTGTCTTCAAGGATTTCAAACCCATGATTTTCGTAAATAGATATATTTTTGTCTGTGTTCGTTTCGAGGTAAATTGGTAAATTCTCTTTCTCAACTCTTGCAAACATAGCTTTTAATAAAATACCTGCATAACCTTTTCCTTGTAGTTCAGGTTCAACCCCAAGAGGGGCTAAATACCAATGTTTGAAAGGAGCATTACGTTTATGAATTAAATCCGTATATTCTTCAATCTTTTTTGTTCTTTTATAGAATTCTATACCTAATTCTTCAACGACTTTCTTTCCACCACTCTTTACTTTTGCTTCGTATGTTTTATATATATATTCAAAAGGGATCCATCCAGCAATCCCCTCCAAATCAGCGCTAGGTGAATAAACTTCTCCATATAAAACGTCATAACGTATTATATATTCAAAGATATACTTTAGTTTTTCTTTTCTTTCAGAATCATCAGGAATGGTGAAAATAAATCCAGGATTATCATAAAAAGCTCGCGATAAGACTTCACTGGCTTTTTTAACATGATCTTCAGTTAAATGGAAAAGTTTATTTAAATCAGTCATAATAGGTATTAATTATAATAAGATGAATATTAAAAGCTTTTTTGTTTTTATTTTTCCAGATTTTAATTATGGATATATTTTTAAATAATCTTTTGATAAATCAATGAATTTTTAGCAATTAATCTAAGATTAGAACGAAAAATAATGATTTAAAAATATTTTTTAGTACAACAAATATTAGAAAAAATCTAATAACTTTTGGCAATATAGACAGTACATCCTGCAGGTTTCCACAAATTGAATAATTATTTTCTTAACATTGCACAAAAATCTATATCTATATCAGGAATTGTAGTGTCTTCAAGGATTTCAAACCCATGATGTTCATAAATGGATATATTTTTATCCGTGCTTGTTTCTAAGTAAATAGGTAAATTCTCTTTCTCAACTCTTGCAAACATAGCTTTTAGTAAAGTACCCGCATGACCTTTTCCTTGGAATTTAGGATCAACTCCAATAGTATCTAGATACCAGTGTTTGAAAGGTGCATGTCGTTTATGTAATAATTCGCGAAATTCTTCAAGTTTCTTTGATCTTTTATAAAAGTCAATGCCTAATTTTTCGACAATCTTTTTTCCACCACTCCGTATTTGTGTTTCGTATGTTTTATATATATATTCAAAAGGAATCCACCCTGCAATCCCCTTCAAATCAGAGCTTGGTGAATATACTTCTCCATATAAAACATCATAACGTATTAAATATTCATAGACATACTTTAATTTTTTTCTTCTTTCAGAATCTTCAGGAATGATATATTTAGACCATGGGTTGTCATAAAATGCACGGGATAGAACTTCACTGGCTTTTTTAACTTGATCTTCTGTTAAACGGAAAAGTTTAGTTAAATCAGTCATGATAGGTATTAACTATAATAAAATGAACGTTATAAGCTTTTTTGATTTAATTTATCCAGATTTTAACTACAAACGTATTTTTAAATTCTTAATAGAAAAACTAATATTAAAATAAATCTAATACATAAAAAAATATCATTTATACAAAAGATTTTAATAGACTTTTTCAAGAGGAATGGTTGATTCATTGATTTTGAGAGATATTTGCCTTTACCGAATATAAATAAATCATTTCAACTGTCTCCTATGAAAAAAGTAATGTTTAAATGTAATATCTTATTTCTTTTCACAACATCGAAATCTAATAAAAATTGTAATTAATCCAAAAATTACTACTATTGGGTGAAAATTAAAATTACTAAAATCAGAAAGAAAATAATATATTTGGGATCTGTATTCCTTGTATTATTTTGTGTATTATCAATGATAGTAGGAAACGTTACAGCAACTGATGCTTCACATGGACGAGAAAGCAAAACTAATAATATAGGTGGGTATCATTATACATCTATTGTGGATGTACAAGGGCATATGGTATATAATCCTAGTACTAATGGGGGATATGAAGCTTATGCAGTATTTTTTTATGGAGAAAATGAATATGATTGGACTAAGACAGCAATAAGAGTAAAAATGTATTATACGGTTCTATATGAACAAACGATAACAATGACCTTAAATGGACAGACAACTACATGGACAGAATATAGATGGGATAGACCCCCTATTGATTTGGTCACCTGGGACGGGGATATGGATTATGCAGCAACTACACCTGGGACATGGAGCTATTCTGTTGGAGTGCAAGGGTCATATGAGAATTATCAATTTAGTTTTGGAGCTACTTATACGCCTTCGGTTACTATTAGTAAATCCCCTGAGGTAAATCCTCCGATCCAAGATGCTATTTACCGTTATTTAGGCACTTTTGCAAGTTCATATTCGGCTGGTGAGCATGAATTCAAAGCTTGTGTACGTTTACACACACACAATACTGTTGCTAATATATATGGACCTGGTTTTGTTACTAATACTCCTATAAGTACCACGTTCACAAAAATCTTAGCTATAAGAATAAGAGCAGATTTTACTTTTTCTTATAAAGATTGGCTGGGGAACTGGGTTACGGCAACAACTCATTCTCATTTAATGGGAGATGGAGTTAATCCAGATAACAATGATATTGATCTATCTAATATCCCATTTGTAGAGGGTTTGTGTTAGTTACCCTAATCAATAATAAAATTCTTTTTTTTTTTTATGGTATAACTTTTTTTTAGAGAGATATTAATCCTTGTTTCTCTTTTATAACGTAAATTTATTTTTTGAAGTCGATCTATCATTAGCTAAAAGAAATTTAGAAATTTTCCTATTAATAGCAGAAAGAGTAAAAAAATATATTGAAAAAATTAGGAAAAAATTTGAATATTTAAAGACTCTTAAAAAATTTTTATTTAAATATTATCAATTTTGTTAAAGGATATTATTCAAAGAATTGGTAATACTAATTTTGTCATAAGTAAGACAAAGATAGAAAAAAGTGGAGATAATAATATGAATGAGAAATGTGTAAATTTTCCAGCAAGGAACTTTCTAATTAGACTTAGAAATATCTATGAATCCAAATTTGTTCATGTCTCAAATAAGGAGTTTGCAAATGAAATTGGTATTACAAAAGCTATAATAGATCGCTATATGTATCGAGATTCTCCTGTTTTTGATAGTCTTAAAGGAACAGCCCTAGAAAAAATAGTGAGGAATGTTTTCGAAAAAATCTTGACTGGAATAAGTTGGATTGATGAAAAGGCATTCATAGATATTTTGGCGAAGTACATTGAAGATGAGGAGGATTATATTCAAGAGAACCATCTAAATAGAACTCCTATTGGAAACCAAATTATTGAATGGATCAATAAAAAATACAAAGAAAAAAACACTTATTATTCAACATTAGACTTCATAAAAGACCTTCTGTATGATCTTAATATTAAACATAAAGAATTAAGCATATTATTCGGAAAAGATGATCGATATTTAGATTCCATAAAACAAAGGATCAAAAAACCAAGTCATCGAAACTTTAATCCTAATTATAAATTTTCTATTGAAAGATTAGATGATATTGAAGAAGATATACCAATAAAAGGCGATGATGGATTTATGCAGAAGGTTGGTCTTGGTGAGACCGGTTTATGTTTATTCGAAAGTGCTGGAGCTGTGAAATCCCGCGGATACACTGATAAAAAAGCAA
>JBHLQA010000268.1:0-1076 GCA_048885285.1 Candidatus Odinarchaeota archaeon | reverse complement strand
ATTTTCACTTGAGAATTTAGAGATTTTGGAAAAAAACCTCATAAATAAATTTGGAGTCTGTAAGGCACTTGAATATATTGAAAGATACAAAACTCTAAATAAAGATTTAAAAGAATATTCTGGTCAACAATATCATATTCATCATCCAAATTTAAATGCACATTACTTCAAATTTATTGATACTAAAGAAAAAGCATATTGGTTAGGATTTTTATGTGCTGATGGTTATATTAATGAAACTAGATATGGTAGACTTGGTATTGGTTTATCTATTAAAGATAAAGAACATTTGATTAAATTTTGTGAAGCAATCGGTTTGGATTCATCAAATGTAAAAGAGAGAGTAAAAATTCTAAATTATAAAGGCAAATGTATAGAATATAAAATGGTATATATTGATTTTTGGTGTAAACCTATTTATGAAGATTTGATCAAACATGAGTTCAAATCTTTTCCAAAATTAATTAGTTATGATTTATATTTATCTTGGTTATTAGGTTTTTATGATGGGGGTGGTTTTCAAGGAAAAACAATGGTATGTTCAGAAAATAAGGAAATTCTTGAAAAAATAAAAACATATTTTAATATAATATATGATGTGAGAGAATATTATTTTAATGAACAATCTTACGTACGCAATTATAGAGATTCAATTGAGGTTAATGATATCAATTACATAGAAAATGATTCTTCTATAAAATTCCTTTATATTTTAACTCTAGGAGCAAGATTATTTAATGAAATGATGACAAATTTTAACAAAAGTCTAGAGAGAAAGAGAAAGATCTTTAGTGAGCTTCATGAAACATCAAATAAATTAATTGAAGAAGTTATTTCAGAAGAAAATTTACAAGATTTAGTTAATAAATACCAAAAAAAGGAGTTAATTGAAAAACTAAGTACTACTGAATATGCTTTAGATAAACTAATTGATGATTGGGATATTAAAAGGGATTGGAATATTAAATTATAATCCAAATAGATTTAAATGGAAAAATGCGATTAGTTAAAAAATTCAGTGATGACAAGATGATTGGATCATAAATTGTTTCCAATATCATGAATTTGATTATTTT
>JBHLQA010000267.1:0-5252 GCA_048885285.1 Candidatus Odinarchaeota archaeon | reverse complement strand
GAATACTTCGCAATCCTTTAAAGAAAGAAGGTAGCGAAAGATTTATAACCCATCACTGAGTTCTGTAACTACCCAAATTAATTAATTAAATAAAAGAATAATCCTTTTAAACCTCTTTAAATAAAAATAATCCATGGATCTTAGCGTAGGAAAACCTATAGAAATTTCAGATAAAAAACTATTTGATAAATACTTTCAAAAATATCCTCCAGAAATATCTGAATTTACTTTCACTAACCTTTTCATGTGGAGGAATTATTATAATTTCTCATTTATCGTATTTAAGGAACATTTAATCCTATTTTCTTATGATTATTTAAAGAATAGAAGAAAGCCTATAAATACAGACTCAGAAGATAATCTTTATTTTTTTCCTCCGATTGGTCCAAGTCCTGATAAAATCATTCTTGAATTATTTGAAAATCTTGATAATATAGAGGTTCATAGGGTTCCAGAAGATATTTGTGAAAAACTAAAGGAAAGTGAGATTTTTACCAAATTAAATTTAGAATGTCTTGAAGATCGGAATAATTGGGATTATGTCCATGATAAAGAAGAAATATTAAATTTAGCAGGAAATAAATATCGGCAAAATAGAAGATGGTTACAAAAATTCATAAATATCTACGATTATGATTTCCAATTATTATCGCAAGATCTCATTGAGAAATGTAAAGAATTACAACTTGAATGGTGCATAATCCAAGCATGTACTGAGGATGAAAGTTTAGAGGCTGAACAAGCTGCAATCTACGAAGCATTGGATAATTTTAACGCTCTTGGATTTAGTGGAGGTATAATATGTGTTAATGATGAATGTGCTGCGTATACTTTTGGTGAAATGCTAAATCATAATACTTTAGTAATCCATATAGAGAAAGCCCATAGGGAATATGAAGGCTCTTATCAAGCAATTAATAATTTTTTCTTAAAAAATTGCTGTGCAGATGCAATTTACGTTAATAGAGAACAAGATTTAGGTATAGAGGGTTTGAGAAGAGCGAAAGAGTCCTATAAACCAATTCATATGGTTAAAAAAAGTATTATTTACAGAAAAAAAAATTAAAAAAACTCTTATTAAATTCTTTATACAATATTTATTCAATGTTGTATTATGTATTCTTATAAGTTTAAATCATTAGGATTTCTAGAAGAGAATATTTTTGAAGTATAAAGGGAAATAATCATGGTCAAAGCTATTCAAGATTTATGGATTCAAAGATTAGATGGAATTGTTATATTTAGTAGAGTTTTCCATCAAAAAATAGAGGACCAACTATTTGGAGCCCTTTTAAGTGCTCTTAATTCATTTGCTCAAGAGATAACTAATGGGGAATTGACCAATTTTGAGATAAAAAATATTCGCTTTACAATTATCAAAAGAGAAAACCTTTTCTTTATAGCAAATTCTTCAAAAAAATATAAAGAAAAGAAAATTTTAGCAGAATTAGAAACAATTGCTAAGAGATTCTTAGAACAATTTCCTGAGACAAAAAATCCTAATTGGAATGGATGTATTGATGAATATAAATCTTTTGAAAGTAAAATCACTGATACTTTAGAAGATCCAGTTAAAAAATTCTGGGACGATTTTTAAAAATCAATCTAGCTCGCAGAAATACTTATTTGATTGTTTTCCTTCTTTCAAAAATAAGAAAGGGAAAAAATTGGATTTATAAATGTTTACATTAATAAATATGAAATTACTTATAATACTAAAAAATCGAATAATTTGTGAAAGTATATGTCAGACGAAGGTGCACAAGAAGAAAAACCAATAGGTAGATTAACTGGAAAAACTACAGCTCACACTGTTACAGTGGTTTTTGAGGGGCTTTCAGTTGAGAGGAATAATTACTTAGTAATTTATGGTGAAAAAGATGAAAAAGGTAATAAAACGTATTATGTACTTTATATAACTGATATGTGGACAGATGAGAAAGGTCGTATGGCAAAATTAGGAGTACTAGGAGAAAGGCCAACAAAACCTTTTGAGATCGGCGCAGATGTGTTTATGGCAAAAGAAGAGCAAATTTCTAAAATTTTAGGAATATTTAACCCCCCTGAAGAATCTCTTTCCTTAGGAAAATTAATTGGCTATCCTTATGAAGTATATCTATTAATTAAAAATTTTGGTAGAATTTTCATTACTGGAAAATCTGGTTCGGGAAAATCTTATACTATGGGGGTTTTATGTGAGGAATTTCTTAAAAAGGGAATTCCTCTTGTCATTTTGGATAGACATGGTGAATATGGTAGTTTAAAAGTTGCAGGTGAAGATTTACCAGAAGGAGAAAGTGAGTTTGTAGATAGAATAGTTGAGTTTTCTGATTTGAAAAAAAATAAGGGCGGAGATGTTGATATTGAATACTTATTTTCATTAAAACCTTCAGATATTGTTGCTCCTAATTTATGTACTGTGGTTAATCTGAATGGTATGGCTCTAGAAGTTCAAGAAGCAATAGCAGGTAAATTACTAAAGAAATTATATGATGCTAGCACAACAAGAGCAATACCTCCTTTCTACTTGTTTTTAGATGAAGCCCATTTATTTGCTGGAAAGAAACAGACAGAAACTTGTGAAGTTGTTAAATTATTTGCTCAAGAAGGGAGAAAATTTGGAGCAAACATTGTTATAGGCACACAACGTCCTCAATTATTAGATACAACAATTAGAGCCCAAGCGGGGACTTGGGTTGTTCATAATTTGTCAGATATAAGAGACATTGGAATCACAATTTCCAGTGCTGAAGATTTGAGTAATGAAAATAAATCAGATATTTCAGGATTAGATAAAGGGCAGGCAATAATCTGTGGAGAAGCTGTTAAGGGAATTCCTTTATTTGTAAAAATTAGGAAAAGAAGAACAAAGCATGGTGGAGTAAGTTTTAATCCTTTAGATTTCCTTTCAGAAAGTACGGTTGAGGAGCTTCAAAAACGTAAGGAACGTCTTCTGGGTGGAAAATCCGCCGATGAACTAGAAACTGGAAAATCCATGTTTGAAGAAATGTTAGAACCAAAAAAAGCTGCAGATTATTTGGATGAAATCGCTGCCCTTAAAGTAAGAATACAAGAATTAGAGGATGAAGTCTCACGTTTAAAAGAAAAAGTAGCGGACGTTAAAGAAGGAAAAGATATTCCTCTTATAGCTACAGATGAAACAATAGAAGAATTGCAAACAGAAATAAACGTATGGAAAGAGAAATACAATTTCTTGAAAGAAATGGCAGAAAAAGGTGGAGATGATATGATTCCCTTAGATGAAGATAGTGAAAAAGTATTAGATTTAAATAATCGAATTATCGAACTTGAAGCACAAGTTAAAAAGTACAAATCAAGATCAGATGATGCACTGATACTAGCAGAAAAGTCCATAGCTGAACTTAAGAAGAGGAAGAAATAATAATAAAAACTTATTAATCTAATATGTTGAATAAGTTCTATATTTTTTCAATTTTTTAGAAATCTTTAATTTGTTTGAATATGAAAATTTAAGAATTGACTGTTGAATATCAACAATAAGTATAATAATACTTGATGAACTCTACAAAAATATCGAATTATTCTAAACTTTTCTGTGGATTATTACTTATATCAAATTATTCCTTGAGAAATAAATTATCTTCAGAAACATCAATTATTTCTTTTTTAAGGAATTTTTCCTCTAATTTAATTCGACTTAGAAAGAATAGGCTTATTAAGTAGAATAGCGCCATTGAACTTAATGTGAGAGTAATTATAATAGGATTTTTTTCGTTTGGTCCTGCAAGAACTACTCCTATTAAGATTGAAGCGAATGATTGACCCATTGCCATAATAAAGAGGCTCAGACCAAAATATCCTCCAGAAATCCCTGAAACAGCTTCCTCAAAATCAGATTCTTCTTCCTTATCAGCAGCTTCATATATTAAAAGGCTTGCTAAAGGGGGATTAAATAATACCGCACCATACATAGAACCCAAAACTGTACCAATAGTAATAATAAATAAAACAGTAACAAATTCAAAAGATAATCCTTCAATTAAAAATATTATTTCCATAAAAGAAGCGATTACTGCGGCTAATATACATATTTTATAAGTTTTAAGTATTGAATTCTTTTTAAGTAATTTCCGCCAGATATAAAATCCAATAAATTTACTTGAAAATGAAACTATAACATAAATGTAGAATTTAGGTCCTTTAAACAGAAGAGCATAAGTTAGAAAAGGTATTATTATTGTACCTAAAATTTTACCTGATATGCCGTTAGTGAATCTTACACCCAGATATTTTCTAAATTTTATATCCCGAAATGGTGCTACCATTTGCTTAAAATATTCTTTTAAACTAATTTTACTACTTCTAATTTGTTGATTTGCAGAGTTATGAAAGCTCTCATCTACAGAAAAAAATGTTATTATCATTGTTATTAATCCAAAAATTGTAAAAAATATTCCTATCAACGGTATAGCATTAAGGATTATCTTTCCTGATGGTTCCCACCATTTTACATTTTTTGGTTCTGGCAATATGCTCTGCACTATTAGTGGAAGCATTAGTGCGAGACCTGATGCTATTATAGTTAAGAATGTGGTAGCAGTAGCTATTTTCTCTCTGTTTTTATGAGTTTGTGATTGTTCCGGTAGCATAGAAAAATGGACAGATATAATTGATGCTCCCGCTATAGCTGTAATAATTAAGTTGATCCACAGAAATATAGCGGTAGGTAGAAATAATTTATTATCTTGAGGACATTTCGGTGGAAACCAAATAATAATACTAGATAATACCCATAATGGTAATCCATATAAAAGAAACGGTCGACGTTTTCCGAATTTTCCTGGTTTTTTGTTATCGGCAAGTATTCCAGCTATTATTGAAAAAATTGCATTAATAATAAGCTGGAAGGAGACCCCTACCGAAGTTAGGAGTGAATTCAAATTAATCGTATAAACATAAAATTGATATATAAATGTTCCAACCAACATATTAGCCATGAAAATACCAAAGTAACCTAAGATATATCCTATAAGGGATTTACCGTGTAATTCTCTTGGTGCTTCTACCATATCAATATAAAGTGTATATTAAAAATTAACTTTTCGATTTCGTAAAGAATAAATAAAATTAGGAGAAATTTTGAAAGAAACTTTTAATCCTACTTTTAATCCTCCTTTTTATCTCCTATCATTTCTAAACTTTTTTTCATTACTATTACAAAACTGATAAATCAGATTATAGAATTTATGGATATAATTTCTTTTAAGTAT
>JBHLQA010000266.1:0-5272 GCA_048885285.1 Candidatus Odinarchaeota archaeon | reverse complement strand
AATAGAGGGTAGAAGTAAACCGATTCCAATCCATTTTTTATAAATATTTTTATCATATGAAATAAATTTCAAAAAAAGTCTAATAAGGTTTTTTTTTTAAGTAAAAACAAAGGCAAATGAATACCAATAATAATCTCTTTTTGATTACCATAAACTGTGATTAGTATATTATCTTCATTGAATTTTGTAACTACCCAAAAATGTCTTATGGTGTTATGCTTAGAGAAAGGATGATTTTGATATTTTAACTCCTAAATGAGCAAGGAATTACTAATTATTTATCTTTATCATTAAATTCCCATAGAGTTATTTTATCAATGACAGTTCTAGAAGCATATTTAAGGAATACATCAAATTCCTCAAAGGAAAATGGTTTTGGAATTACATCAATGATCATTAAGGTTCTAACTTTCACATTCGTCTTTTTAATATTGCCAAAAAGAAAAATTGGAACATTTTTTTCTTTTATTTGCTTTACCATATCATACCAATTTATATCTGGTATTGTTAGATCA
This sequence comes from Candidatus Odinarchaeota archaeon, assembly GCA_048885285.1. Lineage (GTDB taxonomy): Archaea > Asgardarchaeota > Lokiarchaeia > Sigyniarchaeales > SOKP01 > Loki-b32. The sequence continues at coordinate 4,757 of JBHLQA010000266.1, read as the reverse complement.
AGTAATATTACCTTAGGTAGCCATTTTTCTAATTCCTCAAGACCTTCTTTTCCACTTATTACACCCCTACTTCTAAAACCTTTTGTTTCAAAATAGGTTGTAAGTAATCGTATTGTAGGTAAATTATCCTCAATAATTAAGATTTCATATTGCATTTTATTAAAAATTAGTTTATGAATCTTTCCTCATAACTTTTAAGATAATAGGTATTTGTAATCGGACAAATATTGTGATCAAGTATTTTACCAATCCTTCTCACCATATTATGACTTTTTCCACTTTTTTTTGCGATTTTTTGTAAAGAATCCTGACTTTTTAAAATTAAATATATTATGTATTTAAATATTTCATGATTTTGATTTATTTTATTGCACATAATAAGTAAATCTCTTTTAGGAATAGAAAATGTTCTATACTTGAATATTTCCCTTAATTCTGAATCTGTTAAATCTTCTAACCATTTAATAAAACGCTTTCCTAAAAAATTTCGATCAAACAGATTTTTCCGTTGTATATCTCTAACTCTATCCTTAAAAGCGGAGCTATCTATACTCGGATATCCTTTTTGGATTAATTTCTCAGTTTCTAACTTAACGATATCACTACGATAAGCTTTTAAGATTTGCTGGAATTCAAAAGAATCGACATTAGTAATGTTATCTTCATCAATTTTCCCTGAAATGATATTAGTGGCAATATTAAGTACTTTATTTTTAAAATATTTCGTACCTGAAAATCTATTTTTATAATCCTCTGGGTTTTGAAAACAAAGTTTAGCTATATTTTTTATGAAACCTTTGTATCTGATGATTTCTCTTGAAATATCTGACTGTGATTTTGCACTAATATAGTCATAAATTTCTAGGATTATATAAAATAACTCAAAGCAATCTGAATAAGTAAGTTTACCATGCATTTTACTTAGTTTTAATAATTGTGTAGTAATGAAAACATAATCTTTGGATTCTTGATTATTTTCTTGAAGAAATTTCTTTATAATATAAGGATACTCATATTTATTGAGTAAGATGCCAATAACTTCTTTGGTTTTATTGATCAAATCTTTTCTTTTCTCTAATGGCATTTGTAGTATAAAACCTGCAGGGGATATTTTAGACTTTCTCAACATATAGTATGTACTTTGATCTTTACCATGAATCCTTTCATTGTAATTAATAAAAGGTGAATTTGTCCTAGGATCAATCAATTTGCTTAATTTTTTAGCGTAGTGTCTCACTGTTATATTAGAAATACCTGCTTTTATTCCAATTTTACTAGCGTTAATATCATTGTTTTTTAAAAGAGAATAAATAACAAATTTAGGAATCTCGTTATTCATATTTATTTCTTCCATTTGTCTAGTTAATTGCAATATTTCAATGAATTCTAAATTTGCATTTGAATAAATTTTCCTAAGAGTTATCTGACTTAAACTTAAAAACTTTTGAACAAATGAATTATCGATTCTCTCGAAACGAAAAATGGTTGTTAAATTTCCTCGATGATGCAAACTAAACTTATTTTCATAATAATTTCTCAATGTTTGAATATAAGGGTCCATTAAATTTTTAAATGATTTAGGTGATATTTTACTCTCTACAATATCATTAGCTAATTTCTGAATAAAACCCTTATTTCTTAGACCTGTTTTAAATCTTGTATTATAGTCTTCGGTATTTTTAAAAATAAGATTTTTATAAGTTCTGTAATCAATATGATATTTTTTTTTAATCCGTGCAATATTACCTCCTCCAATTGAATCAATTGAATCTAATATAATATTGAATAGATATTTGATATCGTTTATATCAATGCATTTATGATAATCTTTAATTAAATCTTTTAAGTTCTCTTCCACTTCTAATTGAGTTTCTTTTTCGTTGAGTAAATACTTTAAATGAAAATAAGAGAATGCACTATATTTATTCTTCAAACCTTTTATAAGTTGTAAAATTGAATTAGCTAATTGTGCTCTTACTCTAATAGGAATATGATTAATCCTCAGTTTCAGATTGTTCAGTAGTCCTGAATTTAGATTGAATAAGCGTACATTGTCTAAAATCTTTGTATTCTTTTCAATAGTCATTTTTCTATAATTTATCACATTCTTTCTATCTTTACTTTCTTTTTATATACAAAACTATTAATCCGGCAAGAGCTCCAAAAAATATTAAATATAATAAGGAATATTGAACAATTTCAGTTAGAGACTGCTGATCTTCATCATCTTGAATTATATTATCAATTGGTATAGCTACACTTATTTCTAAATAATTAGTTTGAGAAATTCCATAATCATTTATGGCCACAATTTTAAAATCATAAATTCCATTATTCCACTCATTTACTTGATAACGGTAAGTAGACCAATAAAAATCTGAAGTAAAATTATCCAAAAAGATATTTTGTGTGATTATTAAATCAGATTTATTTGAAAAATAAATTTGATAATATTGAGCATATTTTGAGTGAGTCCAAATTAATTCAAAATTCCCATCTTCATCAGGATTATTTGCATCCGTGGTAAGTTCAAATGAAATAGGTGCTCTTCTAACATTTACAAAGATAGAATTTGATAATCGTACTCCTGCTTCATTAATTGCCACAACTGCGTAATAATAATCTCCGTTAGTTAGATTTTCAATTGAATAAAATGTAGTCTTAATTCCCTCTGCTACTAAAGAACCCTCAGAATAGAGATTTTGAATTGGTGAATCATGAATATAAACTGAGTAATTTTTAGCTCCTGCAGATTCAGACCAAGAAAAGCTTATATTCCCATTTGTATTCGGAAGTTGAGAAATATTAAACAATTCAAATTCATTAGGAAGGAATTGAACTTTAACTCCTAAGCAATTAGAACTGGTATTTCCATATTTATTAAAAGCAATAACTTGAAAGTAGTAGACACCTTCCCCTAAATTATTTATTGAAACAGTCCGATTAATATTTCCTTTTATAACTTCAATGACACTGGAGTTTAAACTAGTTATAGTGTAATTTGACTGATAGACAGAATAGTTATCTGCATCAAGTGATTCTGTCCACTGTAAGGTAAAATTCCCATCAGGTTCTGGGGAGAGCGCATCAGACTCTAGTTCAAAATTATCAGGAATGGGTAAATACTTAAGCAAGAATAAGTGATTTTTATAATCGGAATTTTTGGTTTTCCCTGTTATAAATATATTATCAGATGTATCGATTCCAATTCCATATCCATAATCTGTTAAATTACCATCCCAATATTTAACCCATTTTTTATCACCAGTTTGGTTTAATTTTAATGTCATGACATCATCATTGGAATGACCCGTAATAAGTATGTTTTCTTTTGAATCTAGGTCAATATTATATCCCAAATCATTATCAGAACTAGAGTATGTATAATTCCAGACATATGTTCCTAAAGAGCTTATCTTAGATATATTAATATCATAATCTATTCCAAGATTTTGAGTGTTCGCAACAGCTATCACATTAGCTTGCGAATCAAGAGTTAGACTTGTACCAAAGGTGGGATATAAATTACCATAAGAGATATTCCAGACCTGTTCTCCGTTATAATTACATTTCATTAAGAGAAAATCGGATGTTTCTGCTCCGAAACTACAAGTATAACTTGTAAAATATAAATTTCCATCTAAATCACACTCTATATCATAAGCACACTCTGAATCACTCCCACCATAAGTTTCATTTAAGAGGAGATCCCCATCACTGCTATATTTTAAAAATGAAACATCCCCATAAAGATCGTATAATTCTGTACTCCCAATGACATAAACATTATCACTTTCATCAAAAGTTAACCCGAAAGCAGAATCCCATTGTGATCCGCCCCACGTTTTATTCCATACTAGCATTCCTGTGTTTTCATATTTAATTAAAACAATATCACTACTCCCATTTCCAAAACTATTAGTCCCTCCTGCGATGTATATGTTACCAGAACTATCTATATTTATTGCGTTTCCATAATCATCATAATAACCTCCCCATATTCTACTCCATTCAACTGATCCAGAATTATTGTATTTGATTAATAAGATATCATTTACCATTTTTGAATCATTAAATGCATGTGCTACTATATAGACATTACCATCATTATCTATTGCTATATCTGTCCCCGTAGATTCACTATAGCTTGTAACTTCCTGAACCCATTCCATATTTACAGAAATAAATGGATTATTTTCTTTGAAATATGTTTTATCTTTAAAAACATTGAGATTCTTTGGTGAAAAAGTGAAAAATATTAAGAAAATTAATATTGAAATTAAGGCTATAAGAAACTTTTTGTTTTTACAGGTTTTTAATATATTCTTCATGAAATCCTTATTCAAATAGTATCTATTATCAATTGGTAATGTCTAAGTTATATAAACAAAAAACATAGATCAATACCCATTGTTAGATTATATGATTTTTTTACATTAAAATCTTCGTCCCAAATATGGCATATATGCAACTATGGCATAGTTGGAACTATGGTATATATGCAACTACACCAAAATCATCTTAATAACATTTATATATTCATGTAACCTAGTTTGTTATAACGTATATTATTTATAGAAGGCTTTGAATCTGGATTTGTAATTGTTTATGGGTATTAAAGAGGATAAGAATACTAAATTTGGAGAAACTAATTCGATTTCATCAGAAATTTTAAATTTAGTAAAAAGAATATTGAGAAAAGAAAGCAGAGGGTTTGAAAAAGAAAAGTTATTCCTATTTTTTATGTCTCAGGGATC
>JBHLQA010000265.1:0-5279 GCA_048885285.1 Candidatus Odinarchaeota archaeon | reverse complement strand
TTGAGTTACATAAAAATAAGATTCAAAGATTAATTGATTCAGATAATATTGAAAAATTAAAATAACCGTAACCAAAAAAACTTTAACATCTAAAATTTTTATTATTGGATTATGTCTATAATCAATAAACTAAAAGAAAGGAAAATTTTAGTATTAGGATTAGAAAAAAGTGGTAAAACTACTATTATCTTAAATTTTATTGGTAAATTTAATTTATCTGATTATATCTCTTTAGACGAAACTAATAATCCGAATATTATTAAATTTGAAAAGGGTGGCTTAAAATTTATTATTTGGGATTTTAATGGTAAAGAAATTTATCGAAATGAATTTTTACAGAATTTTAACGACTTAATAATTAATACAAAAGAAATATTTTACATTATTGATATCCAAGATGTAAAGAGTTATGAATTGACATTTAAATTTTTACAAAAAATCATAGACAAGCTGAAAAAACTTAATATGAAGATAGAACTTACATTTTTTCTTCATAAATATGACCATGATCTTTTTAAACGATTTCCAGATATCAATATTGAAACAATAGATCGTTTAATAGAAAGAATTAAAAATGTCATCCCTCCAGACGTTTTTTATGAAATTTATAAAACAACAATTTATACAGTTTTAGATAAAACTCATGTTTATTAAAAAGAATAGTGATCTTTTACAGTGAATCGTTAAAATTGAAATATTAAGAAGTACACCGTTTTTTCATTATTATATATTATTTTTATAAATTTTTTATCAGAAAAGCTCAAGAATATATCTCCCTTTAGGGAGTGGATGAATTGAGCATGAACAGAAAATCACAAAATCCTCATCCACTCCTTTTTTTTAATCTTTGGTGTATTTTCCTTATAGAAATGAAGCTAACGCAAAAAATTAGAATATTTCCCACTGAAAAGCAAGAACTCCTTCTTTGGATCTTATCGGAGAGATGTCGGCTCTTGTATAATTTTGCGTTAGCGGAACGAATGGAAAATTGGCACAAAAATAAAGAGCTTCCACGAGAAAAACATCAATATATTGATTATCTTATCCAATCAAGAGCATTACCTGAGTTAAAAGAGAAATATCCAAAATACAAATGGGTCTATTCGAAAGTTCTCCAAACTATCCTTAAAAAACTCGATGGAAACTATAGATCCTTCTTTGCTCTATGGAACAAGGGAGATAAAGATGCAAGACCCCCACGATTTAAAGGGAAGAAATATTTCACCACCCTTTGTTATAATCAGTCCGGCTTTAAATTATAGGAGAGTTCAATCATTTTTTCTCATAAACATCCTTCGAATATCATACTTGAATTTGAAGTTCCCTCTCATCTCATTCCTCAAGGGACTATTAAGCAAGTAGAACTTTTTCAGTCTGATGCGAGATGGTATATTTCTCTCACATATGATCTCAAAGTCCCTGAATATCATGATAATTGCTCATATCAAGCATTTGATTTAGGAATAAATCAGACTGTAGGGGTAAACCTTTCTGGAAACTCAGTGCAATTCACTCACAGAAGAGCAGACCTTTATTGGAAAGAAAAGATAGAAGAAGTCCAATCAAAACGAGATCATTGTAAGAAATATAGTAATAAATGGCAGTGGTATCATTCAAAATTGCTTCGGATGATTAAAAAATGCGCTTATCAACTGAAAGATTTCCAGCATTGGCTTTCAAACCAAATTGTATCTAATACTAAAGCGAACACGATTATTGTTGGAGATTTAAAAGTAAAACATATGGCTCAAAAGAAAAAAGGAACGGGTAATGCCAAAAAGAATAGGATAAATAAAACACTCAACCATTCGGTTCACAACACAGGCTATTTGTCTCGATTTGTCGAATTCTTAACCTACAAAGCAGAAAAAAAAGGTAAAAAAGTAATAAGAATTGACGAATCCAAGACCACAAGAGCTTGTTGTAAATGTGGAAAGCTCGAAAAGAGGACAATTTTCGAGAGAGTTATTACTTGTGACTGTGGAAATCGTATTGACCGAGATCTCAACTCAGCCATTAATATCATGATCCGGTTTTTGTCAGAGAAATATAAATTCGATTTCTTATCGCATGAATCCTCTGTGAACGAGGAATCATTCCTAACACGATGGAATGGTTTTCTACGACATACAGACCAACCCGTACTAGAAGCGGTTGTGCACTCGTAGGGAGCCACAGCCTTTCAGCTGTGAGTAGTTCACTCATAATGTAAAATCCTAATGATCTCTGCTATATGATGAATTTTATCAATGAATTGTTCTAATGTAATAACACTATCTCGAATTATCAACAGATTTCTAAAGTTTAAATCCTTATCTTGATAAAGATAATTTAAAAATTGATGAAATATTATATCTATTGAGTTAGCAAGCTCATGGATCTTATTAATATTGTAATTTATCTTATTGGGGTTTAATAAAAGCAATTTAATTGATTCTTTTAATAATTCTACCATTTGCAATATTGTATTTATTGATTTATGATATATTTCTTTCATTTCAGGTTTTACATCATTCAAATCTATGTACATTAATAGATCGACAAACTTTAAAGCTAAGTAGGATAAATTATCCATTTTAAGAATTAATGTAATAAATTCACCTGAACCTAGAGTTCCAACTTCTGAAAAATTCTCAATTATTTGATTTTTTATTGAAGCTGCTTCTTCAATATCAAATTTCAATTTATTTAACTTTTTTTCTAGTTTTTCTTTATTAATTTTTGAATTTTTCGCCCAAGCAATATAAAATACACCCATATCACTAATAATCGAATAAATAATTCTTGAGTGATTAACAAGCATTTCGATTATTTCCTTTTTAATTTTTTCCATGATTTCATTTCATCATTCTTATATATTTTTAATATTTATTTTATCTTTTTTGTAGAAAAATTATTTTATAAAATTATTAATGCTCCAAAAGCCATAAAGACAGGAGCAAAAGCTATTGAAACTGTATTTATTACTTTGACAAGAATATGTAAGGATGGACCTGCAGTATCTTTTAAAGGATCACCGAATGTGTCTCCTACAATTGAAGCTTTATGCGCTACGGAACCTTTCCCTCCTAAAAGACCACCTTCGATTGCTTTTTTAGTATTGTCAAGAGCCCCTCCACCAGTATTCAAAACAAATCCTAAAATTATACCTGATATTGTTCCAGATATTATAAATGCAGCTAGTGCGACAGGACCAAATAAAAAACCAAGAACAATAGGAGTTAAAGTAGGTAATAATGCAGGAACTATCATTTGCTTTAAAGCTACTTTAGTACCAGTATCAATACATTTCTCATAATCTGGTAATGATTTATTTTCAAGTATTGCTGGTTCTTCTTTAAATTGTCGTTTAATTTCTTTAATCATTCCATATGCAGCTACCCCTGCTGATCTAATTGCTAATGCGGAAAAAATAAAAGGAATCACTGCTCCTATTAGTAATGCACATAATATTACAGGATGATAAATATTAACATCAATAGTCTTAATTTCTTCTAAATATGCTTCAAATAAGATTATAGCAGACAACGCGGCACAAGTAATACCAAATCCCTTTGCTAATGCTTTGGTTGTATTACCTACAGCATCTAATTTATCTAAGTTATATCGTACTTTTTCTCCTTGATGTGACATTTCTGCTATTCCCGCAGCATTATCAGATACGGGGCCAAAACCATCAAACGCCAATATTATGGTTGTAATTGACAATAAACCCATTGTTGCAACAGTTATCCCAAATACTCCTCCTAAATATGGATTAAAATTATTTACAATACCATATTGCTGACCAAGAAGAAAGGTTACAATAATTGCTATAACAAATGAGATTACTGGAATTGTTGGAGATTCTAAACCTAAAGAAAAACCACTTATTACATTTGTAGCAGCACCAGTTTCTGAACTTTTTATAATATGTTTTACTGGTCTATATCTTGCGGAGGTATAATAATCAACCAGAAAATAAGTGGATAATCCTAATGCTATTCCTAAAACAGAACTAATGAATAAATATTGCCAACCTGTTTGAAAGCAAATCAGTGTTAATATTAAAAAAATGATTATATTAAATACTGCTGAAGCAATAAGACTTCTAGCAAATGCCGCGATTGGAGATTTATCTTTTTCTTTAATCTTTACAAAATATCCACTCAACATACCAGTAATATTACCTAAAGCTCTTGAGATTAAGGAGAAAATGATGAATAACGGATTATTTGTAATTGTACTTAGCGCTACCCCAATTATCATAGCAGCAATGTTATTTGCTGAAGAAGATTCATAGAGATCTGCCCCCCTACCTGCACAATCTCCAACATTATCGCCAACATTATCGGCTATAGCTGCTGGATTTCTAATATCATCTTCGGGTAATCCATATTCTAATTTTCCTACTAAATCAGCTCCAATATCTGCTCCTTTTGTATATATCCCTCCTCCTAATTGAGCAAAAAGAGCTGAAAAAGAGGCTCCAAAAGCAAAACCAACAATATTTTGAATACTGAAATTAGATAAAATATATAAAATGCTAATTCCTAATAAAGAAATAGAAATTACTGAAACTCCAATTACCATTCCTGCATTAAATCCTATTTTTAAAGCGCTATTCAAGTCATTTTTACAAGCTTGTGTTACTTTTACATTTGATAAAGTTGATGCAATCATACTGATATAACTTGCTATTAAAGATGTTATTGCTCCAATTATAAATGATACCGCTAAGGGTATATCAAAAATAAAAAGTAAACCAGAAAGAATTATTAAGACTATACTAATTGTTTTAAATTGCCTTTTTAAATATGCATTAGAGCCTAATTTAATTAAATCGTGTATTTTTACCATTTCTTCAGTTCCATTCTCTAAATGTGATAACTTTCTCATAAGCCATATTATATAAATTAATCCTATAATAGAGAGAATAATTACTAAAAAGAAAAAGATCCAATATAATGATACAAAATGGATACTCATATTATTTAAGTTAAAATCTACACTCATCTTAAATTATAATCTCGAATTTATTTTTAGTCTCATTCAGATAATCATCTTTTTAAAGCTATGTATAAAATTCTATAAGGTCAAATTACTCAATTAATAAAATTTACGATTTTAATACAAAAGCCTTTTCTAAGTTTCCTAATGATTAATATTAAAAAATAAGTTCAAAGATCTTATCATTAAAATCATTTGAATAAAATTTCAAAAAACTAATTTTTCTTAAGGCATATTCTTATAACGCTAAAAAATATAATAATCATTATCAAGAAAACGAGCTGAGCCAG
>JBHLQA010000264.1:0-5284 GCA_048885285.1 Candidatus Odinarchaeota archaeon | reverse complement strand
AGAGAACTACAATTTAGAACTCAGAGAATAGTATTCTTTTTTTATATAAGAAGATTTTTTAATAATTCATTAAAAATTATTTTTTTTTTTAGAAATTTATGTCTTTTGTCCTAATACTTGTCCTAATTAGTTAATTTTATATTTTTAAAAATAAGTTGTAGTAATATGGCTGAAATGAATATCATTCCTAATAAAATACCCATTCAAATTTGGGAAATTAAACAATATGAAGATATCATTCTTTATGCACTAGGCGTCTATGGTCCGATGAGACGTGAAGAGTTCATAAACAGTTCCGAGAAAGCTATTGCAAATAGAATGAATAAAAATACGTTCCATAAATGGGCTAAAAAATTAAAAAGCAAAAATTATATTAACGTTTCACGCGATCAAAAGAATAGTATTTATTCAATCTCAAGTTTAGGAGTAAAAGAGTTATTAAAACGACTTAAATCTTATAGATTAGGCATTAAGACTGTACTAGATTTAGAGCAAAAAGTATTTTCCAAAAATCTTAATCAGATTACTCACTTATTAAATTCTTTTAATATAAATGATGTAAATATTATAATTGAATTTCTCAAACTAAAAAATGAATTAACAACTGATGAATTAAAGTCGCTATCTGAAGATAAATTAAATATTTCAATTCTATACTTAGCTTTAAACCATGTTAAATTTTTTGATAAAACCTCTAGTATTTCAATTCCACTGGATGATTTCATCAAGAAATATGGAAAGAGTAAATTAACAAAAACGGAATTAAAATGGTTTTTACACAAGGTTATTGAAAAAGAAGCTTGTTTTATTACATTTTATGAACTAAAATCATCAAATGAAAATTTTTGTGTATATTTTAGATCTACAGATCAATATGGGACTATTTTTAAAGGTGTTATTCATTCAATTTTAAGAGATCATTATTATTTAGGATTTGTAAATTCTTATAATGTTAAGGAAATCATTATAAATGATTTATGTGAAGAAATATTATTTGAATTAATTAAAAGATATAATCTCTTTCATGAGGATCTAGAAATCCCTCTTTATAATTTAATAAGAAATTATTTAATAAATATATTTAAAGAATTTAAGAAAAAATATTATGTAAATTACCTTAATCTGAAGGAAATTCCCTCTTTAATCTTAACTTCCGATATCTATATTTTTGAACGTTTGGATTATTTACAAAAAAAAGCTTTGCTATATCTTAAAGAAGCTAGTAAAGAACTCACACCTCTCAAACATCGGGAAATAATAAATAATGCTCTAGAATATGTTGGCAAAGCAATTAAGATGGATAATAAAAATTCTCTAAATTACGCCATTAGAACACAGATCTTACAATTTAAAGGCGACTATCATGAAGCTTTAAGAACAATCAAGAAAGCTATTGATATGGACCCAAATATATCAAATTATTATTCAAATTTAGCAAATATTTTAATTTGGATGAATCAATTTGAAAAAGCAATAGAAGCATTAAATAAGGCAATTGAATTAGAACCAAATGTTTCAGAATACTATTCAGAATTAGCCTCAATTTATTGTTTCTTAGACCAATATGAAAAAGCTTTAGAAGTATTAGATAATGCTATTAATATTGACCCAAAATTATTAAAATTTTACCTACAAAAAGCAAGATATCTTGCATTCTATTTAAAAAAAAACAAGGATGCTTTAAGAGTTTTAGAAGATATTATTAATCCAGAATTGGAAAAAGAATCATTATTTGAAATTTACTCAGAACAAGCAGGAATATTATTTAATATGAAGAAAAATGAAGCAGCTCTTGAAATAATAAAAAAAGCACGAAAAATTTACCCAAATAAGGTAATATATCCTAATATTCATTAAAATTATTATTTCGGTATAAAAGAGTCTTTTACTCAAAAAATATGCTCTCACTTTAAAAAGACTCTTTATAGAACAAGGAGGATATAAAGTGATCGTGGACTATCTTAAATCTCAAAGTGTAAGTGTAATACCTCCAAGAGAATCGATTGCTAAATATATAAAAAGATTATTTAATGAAAGAGAAATAAAAGCAAAATACGGAGATATTTGTTATGAAGAATGGCATATTAGTAATTCAGATATTAGAATAGACAAAGAGAATAAATGTTTTAATAGGTTTTCCTTAAACGTTAAGAAAGCTCTATGTAAAGAAATTATTGATATAATTATGAATAATAGGAATAAAATAAGTAAAAGCAAGATTCTTGAAAAGTTAAAATTCGAAATAGACAATCAAGATCTTGAGAAAAATCAATCTGACCATGATTCTAAAATTTTAAGATATTAGGTGAACTAAAAACAGTTAAAAAATTAATAACACATATTAATAATGAAAGTTATTTTGTTTAGTCTTTAATACTTATTAAAAAAAGAGAATTACTATTCTTTACTGCTTGAAACCTTATTAAAAACAATTTACTTTAAAAACTACAATTTTATGCCAATCCCATTTAAATTTAAAAATTTAATTATTTATTATATTGAGATATAATGTAGTTTATTTTTAAAATCAATATAAAAAATAGATCTACAGATAAAGAAGAAATTTAAATTCTCATAATTTATTAAATATACAAGAAAGAACATAATGATTTAATTTAATAATAATTGAGGTGTTAAGAACCCATTTTACACAACGTATACTTGATCCATCAGACTACGGGAATTTGTTTAATCCATCGGAAATATGGGAGTATAGAATTTAATCAAGATTTAGTCAGTGGCTTTCTCACAGCACTTAAAGACTTTTCTGTTGAGTTCTCTAAAGGTAGTGGCGAACTCAAAGTTATAGATTGTAGATGATTTCTATCTACTAATAAATACATGCAGGTATTTTACCTGTTGTTAGTCTTTAAGGAAGGTGTGTTAATAACCGCTGCCGCTGATAAAAATGACGATGCTAAAATTACTCATAAAGCCCTAACAGATATTATAGATAAATTTATCGAGGAATTTGGGGATCAACTTGAAAGATGGTCTGGAGATGTTCGTATTTTTAGAGATTTTGATAAGGTGATTGATGAGACTCTCCATGTAGGTAAGTTAGCAGAGATCCAACTGAAATTACCAATTTTAAAGATATATAAGAAGGATTTTCAAAAATCCCAGAAACAAATTTCAAAGAAGGGCTTGATGCTGTCTGAGGATGATTTACGGGTGGTAAGAGATCAGAAGCCGGAATGGACGTCAAAAAGATTACCAACCCAGGTGATAACGCAAGGTATTTTGGATAAGAAAGAGTTCAAAATTGCGCATTTAGCAGACGGCTTTCACACAATATCGGAGATTGCAGAGGAATCAGGACAGCCAGAGACAGAGATCCAACGAATAATTGGCGCTTTAGACAATTTAGGCTTAGTTTCTTATATAGAAATTAAATAAAGGTTTATGTTCATTATTTTTTGCTTTTTTTATTTATTATTATTATTATAATTCTTGAAATCCTATAGGATTAAATGAAAATCTTTTTGAAAACTGTTTTCTTAATAAAGTTAAGATGAATGTTAATAAAATAGCAGACAATATCTACGAGATTCCTCCAAAGACATTGATGGCAAGGACTAAAGGAATAATTGAGAAATTTGAGATGAGGGTTCCGGTGAAGATTTATGCGAATGAATATATATTAGAAAAAATTCGATTAGATCGTACAATAGATCAAATCTGCAATGTAGCGTGTTTACCTGGTATAGAAAAACATGCAATTGCTCTTTCGGATGCTCACCAGGGATATGGATTTTGTATTGGAGGTGTTGCAGGGACAGATGCAGAGAATGGGATGATTTCTCCAGGTGGAGTAGGATATGATATAAATTGTGGAGTTCGTCTACTTCGATCGAATTTAACCCTTAGTGACGTTAAGGGTGTGCTACCAACTCTCTTAGATAGTATTTTTAATAATATCCCTTCAGGATTAGGTTCAAAAGGTAAACTAAATATAAGTTTTTCAGATTTAGATGATGTTTTAAACAATGGTGTGAATTGGGCGATAGAAAATGACTATGCTATAGAAAAAGATCTTACACATTTAGAGGAGAATGGATGTTTAAAAGATGCTGAAGCGAGCTTAGTTTCACAAAAGGCAAAACAGCGAGCTATTAAACAACTAGGGTCCTTGGGGAGTGGGAATCATTTTTTAGAAATTCAGAAAGTTGATAAAATTTACAATGAGCCTATTGCAAAAGCTTTAGGTATAAATAGAAAGGATCAAATTACCGTTATGGTACATACAGGTAGTAGAGCTCTTGGACATCAAGTATGTTCTGATTCATTACGTATTATCGAACAAGCGATGAAAAAATATGATATTAAAGTCCCCGATAGAGAATTAGCTTGTGTTCCAGCAAACAAACCAGAAGCCCAGAATTATTTGAAACAAATGGGTTGTGCTGCGAATTTTGGGTTTACGAATCGTCAACTTATTACTCATTGGTTAAGAGAATCCTTTCAAAATACATTTAAAAGGGATTTTGATGATTTAGATATGCATTTAATATATGGAGTTTGCCATAATATATTAAAAATAGAGGAGCATGAAGTAAATGGTAAGAAAATGAAATTGAATGTTCATAGAAAAGGTGCAACAAGAGCTTTTCCTCCTGAACACCCAGCTTTGCCAAATGATTATAAATCAATAGGGCAACCAGCTTTAATCCCAGGAACTATGGGTTCTGCGTCTTATTTATGTGTTGGTAGACCAAAAGCCATGGATCTTTCTTTTGGCTCAACAGCTCATGGTTCAGGAAGGGTAATGTCAAGATCAAAAGCAACAAAGAAGTACTGGGGAGAACGTGTTAAAGATGATTTAAGTAAAAAAGGTATCATGATTCGAGCAGCTACGATGAAGGTAATTGCTGAAGAGGCTCCTGGAGCTTATAAAGATATTGATCAAGTTGTTCAAGTTAGCCATGATCTTGGAATTGTTGAAAAAGTAGTAAGACTTGTTCCTATTGGTGTAGTGAAAGGTTAAATTATCTTCTAAAATCTTTTTATTTTATTGAGATTATTGAAATAGCATAACTAATCTATTTATTATTTTTAGATATCAAAAACAATATTAATTTTAACGCAATCTTTTTTTTCTTCTATATTCATAAAAGAATAAGTGATGGCTTTTACTTCACAACCTACTTCATGTTTTTTTTTATCAAAAACTTCTCCTTTAATTTTTGCGACTAATTGAAATTTGTTTTGACCTTTTTCGATTTTATGGACTTTTATATCATTAAAAACTAACTGTTCAACATCAAATATATAGAGAAATTCT
>JBHLQA010000263.1:0-5312 GCA_048885285.1 Candidatus Odinarchaeota archaeon | reverse complement strand
AAAAATGAAATTAATAACCTGTCATATTCCTGAAGCGTATCTTTCTGGAATAGAAGAACTTGTTAATATGAACTTATATCCAAATCGTTCTGAAGTTATTCGTGTTGCAATACGCGATTTACTTAAAACCGAACTCAGTACGCTATTGAGAAAAGAATCAAAATAATTTTTTTTTCTCTCCTTTCTTTTTAATTTTTAAGATCTAATGAGGATATATGATTAAATTAAATTATTTTCTAATGAAAATTAGGTAATATACTTTAGGTTATCATATATGTAAAATACAAGATGGGGTAACTTGATTGGAAACTCTTTATGTTATTCCAGAAGAAAGGAGAAAAGAGGTTGCATATGCATTATATGAGAAGGCTGAAGATATTGCTGTGGAAATTGGGTGTTATACTGTAAATAATTAGATTAGATACATCATAATAATTATAAAAAGTATCAAATTTTTGAAAAAGAGGGACTAAAATGTTCTTAACCAAATTGAAGTTTGAAAAAAAGACTAGGTGAAAAACTTACTCAAAAAGTAAAGGTTGATATCTTTGAATTTGATTATTGATGTTCCAAACAATTTATATTAGGAATAATAAATAATTGTTCAAAATATTATAACAACGTTAAATTTATTCCCATAACAAACATTCCAGTAAAAATTCCTAAAATTGATAAATGTTCTTTACCCAAAGAACGAGACATTGGTAGTAATTCATCAAGTGATATATAGACCATAAAGCCACCAACAATTGATGGCATAGCACCCAATAAGATTTCACTTATAAAGGGAAAAAGAAATAATCCTACTGCTAATGCCCCCAATGGTTCACTAATACCTGATATAAAGGACCAGAGAAATGCCTTTCCTTTACTATCATTACAAGTAGATACAGTTGCTGCAACTGCTATTCCCTCTGGTATATTATGTAATGCTATTGCTACAGTGATTAAAAGCCCGAGCTCAAATTCTTTTAAAGTTCCTATAAACGTAGCTATACCTTCGGGAAAATTATGAATAAAAACACCTAAAGTAACCAATATTGATGTTTTTCTAAATTGTTTTTGTTGAGATAATCGTTTTCGATGTAGATGATGATGTTGATGACCAGAAGATTGGTTAGGTAATTCGGAATTTTCTGCTATACAAAGACCATCTTCATATTCATAATGATGGGTAACACCAATATCTATTAATAACATGATTCCCATTCCAATTAGAAAGAAAATTATGCCCAAAAATGTTCCATTTGATGTGATGCCTTCTTGTAATAGTTCTACAAAAGACACGAGAATCATTACACCCGCAGAAAAACCCATAATAAACGAGATGAATTTGTTACTTGGTTTTTTAACGATAAAAGCAACAAAACTTCCTATTGATGTGGATAATTCCGCTATTGTACTTAAAAGTAAAGCAAGAAAAATAAATTCCATGATTAATATCTTCTAAATGAAAATTAAGAATTATGAAAATATATTAATTATTAAATAATTCTAAGAATTAGAAATGTCTAATTTATGCTACTAAATAAAGATTTTGATATCTTATATGCAATAATTTACAAATTCTTGAGATTAAAAAATAATAAAAAGTACTTAGCATGAATTTAATTTAATAAATAGAACAAATTTAGAGGATTTTTATCGAATGAGAAAAATAACTGAAGCAGACAAAATATTCTATTTCGAAAAAAATTTTTTTACTATGGATGGCGTTTGGATGTTAGAAACTGAAAAGGAAGTAGGGTGGGATACAGCTTTAAAAATTGATAGAGCTGTTTGGATAAGGTTAATGAGAATTTTTTTCCGAAGGATTAAAAGATATTTGAAGATTGAATCAAATAGATTAGAAGATTTGGTTGAGATAATCACTTTTAGATGGTCTATAGAAGGCTGGAAATATGAAGTTGATCAAATTTCTGCCTCAGAAGTGATTATTAATATAAAAGAGTGTCCCTATAAAGCAATAATGGATAGAAATCCAGAACGACAAGAATTAATTCCATTAATATGCAATAATATGTGTTTTCCCTTTTATGAAGTTGTTTTTAAAGAGTTTAATCCAAAAATAAAATTTGAAAGAGTAAAATCACTAGGTTTAGGAGATGATAGTTGTGATTTTTGTTTTAAATTAATTGAATAATATTTTTTCAAAATTTAGTTATGATAGAGTATTTGAAAATACTTAATCTGCTTTCTTAATTCTGAGATTATCAAATTCTTTTCTTTTTCTGTAATTGAATATTGTTTGAATATAATGTCATCAATATCTTTCAATAAAAGATGAACACTTTCAATGGTAATATGATTATTTGTAAGTAATGAAGTATGTACTCTCTCCACTTTATCTACAATAATATCCTTAATTTTATTATTAACTATAACTATTGGTAAATGTCTTATCATATATTGATTTAAATTAATTGTAGTATCTTTTTGGTTATTTATTCCATAGATACAATAAAATTGGATTAAAGCTGAATTAAGAATAGCACAAATATATTTTAATTCATCAGATTGATTATAAAGCAATGAATAAATTGATGATGTAAAACAAACATTATCTTTAGTATAAATCGCTTCTGGTATTATATTATTATGCTTTATCAACAATTTTGGTTGCTTATAATATTCATAGTTATTACCTTTTAGGATCTTTGAATTAATCTCTTCTATATTAAATGATTTTACTTTTTTGAAATTATAATAAGTGAAATCATTTTTAGCGCTAATGAAAAAACAAGAACCTTTAGTGTTTGTTTTTAAATTTGATTTTACTAACTTAAGTCCTTTTTCTTCTTCTCCTCTGATCATTTTTGGGAAGTCTACAGGATTTAAATAATTTAAATCTCCGACTTTTTCGATTTTTTCAATTAATTTAAAAATTTCTTTATTTGGTTTGATCCTAATCCGATTAATTTCTACTGTATCTGAACCACAAAAGGGGCATTTATTCGCAAAAGTATATACATATAATTTTTTTGATTTTAAGATTAAAGGACAAGATAGATTAAAACAAATTCTTAATGAATCTACAAACTGATTTGGATAGGTAATTATCTTAGTTTTTGGGTAATCATAAACCTCTAAGTCTTTCTTTGTATTCGTTTTATTGTTTTCATATATTATTATTTGTACTTCATTTGTTGCTGTTTTAAACATCTTGGAACCAATATCATAAATTTTAAAGATATTTGCTTTAGAGAGAAATTTTTGTCTAAAAGTAATATAACTCTGTCTGAGTAGAAAACTTTTTGGAACTAAGAATCCTATGATTTCATTACTCCACTCTAAAGCTTTCAATAAAAAAGAACAGTAAATATCCTTGTAAAATATATTTCCTTTTTTCAGAATATCTTTATCCCTCTGATTTAAAATGTTGCCATAAGGTGGATTTCCTATAATTATATCAAATTTAGGAAAATCAGAATTTGTTAGACTGTTATTTAATCTAATATTTGATTTTAATATTGATACTATTTTTTTCCCATTATAATCAAATTTATCCTGATACCACTTAAGAAGTTTCAATATGCATAGTTTTATTGCATACTCATTAATATCATACCCGTATAAGTTGTTTAGGATTTGATTCTTGATATTGACTACAGATATGTTTGAATTTAGCTTCTTGACAATATCATAAATAATTTCAGCAGAGCTTAATAGGAATTCCCCCGATCCACAGGCAGGATCACAAATTTTAAGGGTGAGGAGTATTTTACTTAATCTTTCTTTATAAATAATATCTAATTTGTAAATATCATTGATATCATTAATCTCTTTAGAAATTAAATCATCATTGTTGATCTTTTTATTAATTAAATGAATCAATGTTTCAGATACAATAAAATCTGAAATTTCTTTGTTAGTATAAAAAGTACCTTCTTTTTTCCGTTTATGGTAACTATTTAAGAATTTTTCTTCGAAAACATTAATTAATGGAATTAGTTTACCTAACTGCTGAAAATCATCAGTTTTTATAGAATTATCAAATATTACCATGAATTCTTTGAATTTTTGAAAATCTTCGTTATAAGTCATAGTTCTATTTTTAAAGTACTTTGTATATCATCTATAACTTTCAATTTAAAATATTTTATTGTTTATTTAGTATTTTTGTTAGATTTTTATACTTAAATTTACTTAATATAATAGAGATTATGACAAATGATAAGAAGGAAGAAAAAGATTATCATGGAGTTGCTCCTATCAATTCAATAATAAAAAAAGTAAAAAAAGAGTATGATAAAGATCCAAAAGATTGGAGAGTAATAGGAGCAAATGATGATAAAGGAAATACAGATACCTTTATCACCAAAAAGCCCAATGCTTATTGGTTAAAATCAAAACAATTGAGTCCATATTCTTCTTTAAGCATGGGTTCTGTAATTAGGAACTTAGATAAGGATATTGACGAAAAAGTTGGAAAAAAGATATCACCTAATGATATGCTTCGCTTATTTGGAATGATTGTTCCTATAAACAGAGATCAAAATGTCATAGCTACAGGAATTGAAAAATATTCTCAAGAACATGGAAATTATCTAAAACAATTGATAAATGAACGCGATCCAAATATAGGACATATATTAGGAAGACGAATTGATAAGGAATTTTCAAAAAGGCATCCCCAACGACGTGGTCTATATATCTAAATAAGTAGAAGATTACACTTTTTGTTTTAATTTCTCTAATTCATCTTTACTTTTAATAAGAAAATCAGTATTACTCGTATATTTTGATGAATTATTTATTAATTCATCAATTACCGCTGAGATTAGCTCAGAACCAGATTTCCCAGTACTTCCCGCAAATTCCTTTAATAAAGGCCCTTTTAAATCTTCGATATAAAAAGTTACTCCTTTAGAGATCTCTTCCATCATCAATTGATATGCAAAATCTGCACCCTTCTCTCCTTTTATTAAAGGTTCATCTGGATCTTCGAATGTATATGATACTTCTAACCATTTATCTCCTGTGGTAGGTATCATACCATAAATATAATCCTTAGTATAAATTAATAGAGGAGTTCCATTATCAAAAGATGAATCTATTATTGATTTAAATTCCTCGCTCATTCTTCATCATTATTAATGTTTATAATAAAATTAATGCAAATTGATTAAATTAAGTTTATTTTTTTATAATTGTAATTATAAAATTTTTATTATAATCTTTTCTTTTAAGTTTATGCTTAAAAAGATTTTTAATAATTAGCAATAAATAATATGAGATATCATGCGAAGCTTAGATTATAATCTAATAATCTCCAAAATACAAAACTGGATAAAAGAATATATAACTTCAAC
>JBHLQA010000262.1:0-5331 GCA_048885285.1 Candidatus Odinarchaeota archaeon | reverse complement strand
AAGAGATTTTAAAGCTTGTAAATGAATCAAGCAACTTAAACATATAAATATTATTAATCCAATAAACATATTAATACAGAAAATCATAGGCATTTGTTTATTAACAATAAAAAATGAGATTAGAAAACTTGGATTAATTGGATATGGTATCATACTAATTACAGTAATTAGTTTTGAAATATCATTACTTTTAATAATTATATTGACAAAATTATCAAATGAAAATAATAACCACTGTATCATATAAATTCCTCCAAGAACTATTATCACATGACTCAGATTATGAATAACTTGAATAGTAAATCCCCCTTTATAGCTAATCTCATTAAAATTTGAGAATCTATTAAGTCTTTCTCCAAATATGATAACGATATCAAAACAAAATATAAGGTTCAATATTGAAACTATGAGAGATACGAAAAAAACAAGTAAACTTTCAGTAAAAATGAATAATGTAATTGGTGATGCTAATATTAAAACTACTATTGGAATATCAAAAGTTCGAAAAAGAGTTAAAAACGATAATTTTCTTAACTTATCTCTTGGAATGGGAAAAGTTTCAAACCATTTTAAATGCTTACCTGAAAATATTATACCAGATTCTAATAAACCCATTAAAAAGAAATTAAAAAACTGTAAACCAAAGAATAATGAAAAGATTATTCCACCAAGCAATACTATTTTATCTACAGAAACATCAAAAATTAAAAGATCTTCAATCGTTCTTATATAAGTAAATATTGGGACAAAAGGTAGAATAACAAAAACTAGGGCATAAATTATTTTATAGAATACTACTTTTACTTTGAGAATATTCTGGTTTAATGAATATTTTTCCAGAATTGGAACTTGATATATTCCCTTAGATCGAAGCCAAGATTCGAGATAAATCTCTCTATTAATATACTTTGCTATAGAAAATAAATTAAATTCACTGTTTGAGATAAAACTCTTTCTTTTTTCACTTTTTCTTTTTAAATCTTCTGTAAAGAGCATATTGGATTTATTTAATAATTAATATTGTGTCCTTTAAACTATATTATATACTATTCCTTTGTTTAAAAAATTTCTAATAGTAATATTTATTTTTTATTATCCCAACATTTAGTAGATTAATTTATCTGTGGTAAAGAATAAGTTTATATTTCAAACTGAGCTTCCAAAACAATTCATTCAAAAAGAAGATTTCTTATCTTTTTCAACTATGTTTTCTAAGAAAATATAATGATTAAGAATTAATATTGATTGGACGATTAGTAAAGTAAAAAAGTATTTCTCCATAAAATTAATATATTTTTTCATAATCAACGTAAGGCCTAAATTTTCCTTTTTCTTCGGCCTTTTTCAAAACCTCAATATATCTTAATAAATTTTTCTCCGCACCATTTCTCATTAAATCCCAGTTTGTTTCAATCGCTCCAACTGGACAAACTTTTTCACATCCCCAACAAAATATGCATCCTTCTTTTTGTATCTCTGGAGGTTTTTTTTCAACATCAATAGCATCAGCAGGACAACTTTCTTGACAGATTAAACATTTTGTGCATTTTTCTATATTTATTTTAAACTCAGGTGATATTTTCCTTAGAACATCTAAAGTTAATCGCTCTGATTCACGAGCCCACCAGGTATCAGAAATGTATTTAAATTCTGGAATTAAATTCACTTCACCTTCCCGAATTCTTTCACTAACACTACAGATCTCCTTGCCAAAGTTATAAGCTTGTTTAAACTCAATTTTA
Organism: Candidatus Odinarchaeota archaeon; assembly: GCA_048885285.1. GTDB lineage: Archaea > Asgardarchaeota > Lokiarchaeia > Sigyniarchaeales > SOKP01 > Loki-b32. Next base: position 3,589 of record JBHLQA010000262.1, on the reverse strand, counting down.
TCAGGATGACCTTCAGTATGCATAGGAGTGGGATAAAACTGAATAGAAGATGATGCATAAGTGTCAAAAGTACCAATTATTATAAAGCTTTTATTCTTTAGTGCTTTAGCCATACGAAAAAATGTATTTCCTATAATGCTACCATGAGTACAGAAGAGAAAGCAATGTTTATCAACTAATTTTGGTAATTTTTTATTGAATATTTCTACATTACGAGGTTCTCTATAAAAAAAAGTTGGAGTTCCTAATCCTATCATATCGAAATTTTTTAATATTTCTACATCGACATCTTTAATTTTAACAATATTACATTGATTTCCACTCTTTAGAATACCTTTTTGAATCTTATATGCTATTTTTTCAGTATTCTTAGTTTGTGAAAAATATATAATTAATACATTCAAATTTAGTAGACAACCAAATGTATTTAGATTAATAATTCAATGAATAAATTGTTTAAATATATTCTTTTTTTAAACTTTTGATCAACAATTCAAGAAGAACTTAAATCAACACATAGTTCTTTTGCGATGATAAACAGAGCTTTTTTAATGGATACTGCTCCAGATAATTTTTTATTTTTCTGTATAACCATTTTTTGTAGTTCTTTTCTTGAAAGACCTGTTTCTTTAATTATCTCTATGATGTACTTTTCGAAACTCATTCTTAAATGAATTCTGTAAATAATTCTTTTTATGTCGTATGTCTCTATAGATTTTTAATAACTTTTATATCTTTTTTCAAATTCAAATTTTTCAATCTTATTCTTCATTGATATATTTGTTTTAATTAGCACTATTGATGATCTCTTTACCTTTCTCTAATCCCAAATGTAATGCTTTGATATTTTTGTCTGGATCTCTTAACCATTCTTTAATTGTTTCTTCATAATGTATAAATTCTATAAATAGTATCTTTTCCGTTGCAATTGCAAATCCCAACATTATTAAGTTGATAAATTGGTTTGAATTGAATTCATCTAAAGATAATTTAGTAGCATTCATGAAATATACTTCCTGTGAATATCCTTTTAAAATGTCTTCAATTTTTTCTAAGGAGGGATATTCTTCAAGGTTCGCTGTAATCATAATGCCTGGAATTGTACGGGAATTTAATACAAAACTTGTTTTATTAGAAGCAAAAATTCCTCTTCTTAGAGCTTCTACGGGTTCAAAGCAAATATATAAATCTGCATCTCCATAACATATCAAGGGAGAATGAAGATTTTTACGCTCATCTTCATAGATCTCCTTTTGATATCTCGTATGACTGGTAATCGCTCCTTCACGCTGTGCAAGCCCGTGCATTATTTGCATAAGCTTGAAATAAGCTTATGTTTCACTTCCAAAGGCTCGCTTTATTCCTGCTTTTTGAGCTGCGAATTCAATCAATCTTTTTAAGGTAATAACACCCTGCCCAGCAGTTCCTGCTATTACTATATTTACTATATCAGTTTCTTTAAACATTTTTAGATCCTCCTTTCTTTAATACCAGATTCTTTACATCTTTAAAGCTCACGAAAAGGTACCTCCTCTGCGAATAAATTTATAATAGATTTATGTATTGCTCCATTTGGGCAAATTTCATAACATACTCCGCACCGAATGCATCTATCTTGATCGATTTGCATTTCTTCTATACCATCTGTGTCAACTCTCCGGATGGCGGGGCAACTTAAAACTCTAGCACACTCATAACACATTTGACAGCCTCCAATGAAATAAGAAACATCTTGCACCTTTTTTCCTTCTCTTTCTAGCCTTCTAATTTGGTCCATTCGCCATCTATGCGCTTGAAGGCCACATTCTCTTTTAATGATAATTACCTTAAAACCATCTGTTTCTAATGCTTCTTCAATCGATTTTACAAGTTTTTTAGGCTTATATGAATCTTCCACTCTTAACCAAGAAACTCCAATGGCTTTACAGATATCTTCTATAGAAAAACCTTTATTTAATAAATATCTAAGAACATCATTTTGATGTCCAGTCATCGCTGTCCATGAGTTTTCAAAAATAATTAGCAATACATTCGAATTATAACCCACTGCTTCTGCTAAAGGAGCCATACCAGTATGAAAAAAGGTAGAATCTCCAATCATAGCAATCACCTTTTGGTCGGTTTTAGTAGACATCCCTATAGCAGCACTAATTCCACCAGACATACAAATCACCAAATCACTACATTGTTGTGGTGGGAAAAATGACATTACATAACACCCTATATCTCCACTAATGATAGTGTTTTCTAGATGGTTGGTAGCTTTCAATATCGCATAAAGAGTAGCTCTCTCAGGACATCCAGTGCAGAAAGTAGGAAATCTGCTAGGGACAATTTCTTTATAAGAATTAAAATAGTCAATGGCTTTATTCATTTGCTCATTAGGAGGTTTATTAAAAATTTTTGCTAGACTTGTTGCTACTAGTCCAGTAGAAAATTCATTATATTTTGGAAAATATTGTTCTCCTATGATATCTATATTAATCTTATGATTATGGGCGATCTCTGCGATTTTCATTTCTAAGAAAGGTTCTAATTCTTCAATTATAATTACTTTCTCAAGTTTCTCAATAAAATCTACGATTTCGCCATAATTTAAAGGGTATATCATTCCAAGTTTTAATACTGGAACATCATTTAAATTCAATTGATTTAGAGCTTCCATTGTATAACCAAATGGCATTCCACTTGTAACAATTCCAATTTTATTTTCTCCAGTAATTATTTTATTTATTCTTAGATTTGGGATCTCCTCTCGAAGTTTTTCAATTCTCTCATATAACCTAATATGATTATTGATCGCATGAGGGGGGAGAGAGTTAAATTTAGGAATATTTCTAATGAATTCACCTTTAGCTTTTCCTTTTACTAATGGATCGAGCTTTACAAAACCTCTTGAGTGTGCACTTCTGGTACTCATTCGAAAATTCATGACTAAATCATATTTTTCTGAGAGTTCAAAAGCAAGTTTGATCCAATCCTTACATTCCTGTGGAGCATGAGGCTCAAAAGTAGGGAGATGCAACATCCATGCATAAAAACGCTCATTTTGTTCTTGATGCGATCCTAATGAGCCTGGATCAGATCCAATTGAAACCACCATTGCTCCTGGATTTGGTCCATTTAAAGCAATTACACTCAAGGCATCACTTGCAACATTTAATCCAACGTGTTTCATGGGATTTAAAGTTCTACATCCCGTCCAAGCTGCTCCCGCACATGAAGATGTGGCAACAGCTTCATTAACAGCCCAATGATGGATTAGATATTCCCTCATTTCTGGATTATCTCTTAGTATTTGATGAAAATATTCTCCAATATCACTTGTAGGAGTACCAGGATACTGAGAGACATAAGATACACCCGCTTCGAGACATCCTCTTACGAGGGCCTCATTTCCAAGCATTAAAACACTACCTTCTTCTTGAGAAAAACGCGTATCTTTAATATTAAATCGTCTCTGAAATTTTATTTTAAGAATTCATTGTGAAATTAACAATAAAAATTAAGCCTTAATTATCAATTTAACTTAAGAATTTAATATGAATTATCTAATTTTCAATTATAAAATAATAGAATATAATAACAG
>JBHLQA010000261.1:0-5341 GCA_048885285.1 Candidatus Odinarchaeota archaeon | reverse complement strand
TAATACAAAAATCATTTCCAATTAATTTATTTTCTGAAATGATGTTATTATTACTATATTCTAAATATATCCCATAACTATTGTTATTTGCAATGTTTCCCGAGATGGTGTTATTATTACTAGATAATAAATATATTCCATAAATATTATTATTTGCGGTGTTTTCTGTTATTGTAATATTATAACAAAAGTATAATGAAACACCATGTGAACTGTTAAAAATGTTTAAGTTTGATATTAAGGAATCAGTACAATTGACCAATATAACTTGCCCTGCATTCATAAGATTATTTGAACTTAAATTTACTTCACTGGTATAATAATATAAAGGTTTTTCATTTACTAAGTTTGTAATATCTATATTATTGGTTAATAAATTCTGTATTATATCGGAAATCTCTAATCCACACTCCTTCATTATATTTCCTGAGATGTTATTTCCACTACTATTGGCTAAATTTATCCCTATATAATTTTTATCCAATTTATTTTCCAAAATGGTAGTATTATTACTATCCCTTATTTCTATTCCAAGATTGTTACAATCTGCATTGCTTCCAGAAACTGTGTTATTATTGCTACGTAATAAATGAATTCCATAATCATTGTTATTTGCATTATTTTCCGAAATGATAATATTATTACTATACCTTAAATATATCCCTTTTTCTATGTTATTATTTGCAATATTTCCTGAAATATTGTTATTACTACTGGATGATAAAGATATCCCAGACAAAAAGTTGTTGTTTGCGGTGTTTCCCGAGATGTTATTATTATCACTATCTTCAAAATGTATCCCATCCCAATAGTTGTTATTTACAGTGCTTCCTTTGACACTATTATTATAACTATTACTTAAATATATTCCAAAACTATTGTAATTTACGAGGTTTCCCACAACGCTATTATTAAGACTATTTCCTAAAGATATCCCCAAATTATTATTAGTTGCGATGTTTCCCGAAATGGTGTTTTTATCACTATATTGTAATTTTAACCCTATCCTATTAAAATTTACAGTGTTTCCCAAAATGATGTTATTATAACTCTCCCATAAATATATTCCGCAATCTTTGTTAAATGAACAATTATTGGTAATTAATTTTCCATTATTAACATTAATTAGTTTGATTCCAGCATTTAACACTTCACTTCCTGAATTGTATAGAGTACAATTTTCAATCATAAAATACACAGAAGAATGATCAATGAGGATACAACTTCCCAATCCTCCGCCGTCGATTATTAAGTCTTTTATAATATAAGGATCAGATAAAGTACCTTGCCCCGTACAATTTCCATCATTTCTAAAATCAAGCCAGCCAGAATTACCATCTATATGTATTTTTCCTGATACAGCTGAAATTTTCAGATTTTCATTATCCAAAGTAATATTATTGTTACTGTCCAAAAATGCGTTGGAATTATTAATAGGAAAAAGAAAATTAAAGCTAATTATTGGATAGAACGTACCAATGATTCCTAAAAGTAATGTGCTTATTATTTTTGTTTTTTGATTCAATCTCAGTATGATTTCATCAAACCCATTTTCTGAATAAGATATAAAGCCTAATAGGATTTTTTATTTAAAAATTTTGATATTTACTCTTAATCAATAACTCCCTTATTTTCCCTGTAAAAAATGATGAAAACATTAGTTACTATTCCATTCATTTTTTTTTGATTTGTTGTTAAATACTAATAAAAAAGAGTTTGATATACTTATTATTTTAACATACTAATTATGAAATTAATAATTAAGTTCAATTGAACATAAAGAACATGGAATTTAGAATTAAATATTGAATTTCTTTTTAACTTTTTCTAATAATTTATTGTAAAAATTTTTCTCAATCCATAAGCCATTTTTAATCATGGTATTCACTATTCGCTTGAAATCATCAAAAGATGAAATAATCTTCTCAGATACAGCATCTATTAAGACTTCAGTTGTCCATTTTGTGGTAATTCCTAACTCTGTTGCAATATCTCTTGCTTTTCTATCATTTATTAACAGTAGATCTGCGTTCAATTCATTACTTAACGCAATAGCATATGCTTCACCTAATCCTAACTGTTGTGAAAGTTTTAATGCTAATTCTATTGATTCCTCTTTTTCTGGATTTTTAACAATTAACCATCCTGCATCTTTTGCTTCTAATTCCAGTTTAATATCTTCAGGAATATCATTGTGATTTTGTTTTAAAGGATATATTAATTCCTCCCAAACTTCTGTAGGCAAATAAATAATCTGATAAAGTTCTTTTAAAATGCTCAACTTATTTATTTTTCCAAAAAAGATGATTGGTGCTGTATCAGATATTACAATCATCTATAACCAACTTTAATAATGAATAGGAATTCTTGCTTTTGAGCGAATAAGATCAAATTCTCTATATGGTAAACGAGCAATTTCTGCGGCTCTTCCTAAGGAGATATCTCCTCTCATGTATAGTTCTAAAGAATTTTGAATTCTATTAGAAAGAGTACTAAAATATTCCCAATCTATGGGTTTTATCAAATTTTGCTCATCAAACCAATATTTTTTCTTATTTACTTCTTGAACCATGAGATTTTTTCCTTTATTTCAATTAAAAAAAGTAAGTACTCCTATTTATTTCTATTTGAATAAACTTATTGGGAAACTTTTTTCAATTTGCGGTGATTTAGTTATTTTAAATCTATTTATAACACTTTTTTCTATTTTTTAAAATGCCTTATTCAATTTTATATGATCATATCAAAATGGAAAAATAAACTTTTTGAGACGACTCATCATTTACAGTTATGAAAATCTTTTAAAAATTGATGTTCTAATCTAATAGAACATCGAATATCTTGAATTATAATGAAATTAGAATTTAGAATTATTTTTCCAAGATTTCCTTATTTTTTTCATTATTATGATAGATAAAACAAATAGAATTCCAAAAGAAAAGAATAAATTATATCCGGGAATTGTTGAATCTTCAATTGGACAATAGTTATTTTCAATAATATTATTATTACAATAAGATTGGTAAATACAAGAAAATTCATTATCAATTAATGTGTTTAATGAAATGATGTTGTTATCACTATGGTATAAATAAATTCCATAGTCATTGTTACTAGCATTATTTTCCGAGACCGTGTTACTATTACTTTCAGATAAACTTATCCCTACTTCATTATTATTTGCAATACTTCCTAAAACTATGTTATTATCACTATCCAATAAAATTATTCCCCCCCAATGGTTATTAATTGCGGTATTATCCGAGAGGGTATTGTAAGTACAATTATTCTGTAAAATTATCCCAGAATTTTTATTATTGGTTGCGATGTTTCCCGAGAGGGTATTATTGTCACTATACATTAAATTTATCCCATAATCGTCATTCGAGTCCATGATATTTCCCGAGATGGTGTTATTATCACTAGACCACAAATATATCCCATCAATATTATTGGTTGCATTGTTTCCTGAAATAGTGTTATTATTACAGAAATGTAATGAAATTCCTGTAGAAGTATGAGAAATATTCAAGTTATCTATTAATGAATCATTACAATTGACCAATATAACTTGCCCTGTGTTCGTAAAATTATTTGAACCTAAATTTATTTCATTAAAATAATAATATAAAGGTTTTCCATTTATTAAATTTGTAGTATCTATATTTTGGGGGAGTAATTGTTGTAATGGACCAGATACTTCTAATCCACATTCATTCATTATATTTCCCGAAATGACATTATCCACACTACTAGCTAGAACTATCCCTCTATTATTGTTATTTGCGTTGTTTCCCATGATGTTGTTATTATCACTATGCCAAATATATATTCCCTGATCATTATTATTTGCAGTGTTTCCCGAGATGGTGTTATTATCACTAGACCATAAATATATCCCATCAGTATTATTGATTGCTGTGTTTCCTGAAATAGTGTTATTATTACAAAGAAATAGTTCTATTCCATCATTGTTGTTATTTGCGTTGTTTCCAGAAATAGTATTATTATAACAATCTGTTGAAAGACGGATACCTGCATAGTTGTTAAACGAACAAATGTTATCTATTAATGTTCCATTTTCTACTTTATCCAACTTTATTCCTGAGAATTCTGCATTATAGACTGTACAATTTTCAATCCTAAAGTATACATCGGAATTTTCAATCAAGATACAATTTCCTGAACCTCCACCATCGATTATTAAATCTTCTATGACATAGGAATTCGAGTAAGTTCCTTGCCCCGTACAATTTCCAGCATTTCGAAAATCAATCCAACCAGAATTGCCGTCTATGTGTATTTTTCCTGATATTGTGGAAATTTTCAAATTTTCATTATCTAAAATAACACTATCGGAATAGCCCGAATTTGAGTTGGAATTAATTATACTATTTATAGAATTAGTGGTAATTATTGGTGATAAAGCAACTATGATTCCTAAAAGAATTAGGTTTATAATTTTGGATTTTTGATTTGATTTCATTATGATTTCATCAAACCCACTTCCTGAATAATATATCAAACCTAATTTTACTTTTTATTTAAAATTTTTGAGATCTATTCCTAATTGAAAAATCCCTATTTTCAATCTAAATAATGATGAAAAAATTAGATGCAATTCATTTAATTTTTTATGGATTTATCGTTATATTCTAAGAAAAGACACTTTAATATATTTATTATTTTAACATTTTAATTATGAAATTAATGGTTAATTTCAATTGATTACCAACTTTCAACCGACAATTTTACAATTTTCTCATAATGTTTAGTGTTTCTAGTAATAATGGGGAGATCTTTTTCAATTGCTATCGTCGAGATAAAAATATCCAATTCATTTATCATCTCTCCTTTTTTCTGTAAACCTGATCTTATTTCTCCATAGATTTTGCTGTGAATTAATTCAAAGGAAATGACATTTATTGTTTTTATTAACTTTTCTATAGCTTCTAAGTTTTCTTTAGCCTTTTCAGATAAATTTGCTCCAAAATATAACTCCGCGGCATTTATTGATGTAGTATAAAGAATAACATGTTTATTAACTAGTTCTATGATCTTATTTACTGCTTCTTCATTATTTCTTAAAAATCCTATTAAAATATCAGTATCTAGTAAAACCATATAATATTACCTTGGCATTCTGGCTTTTTCTCTGTTTTTATAAATTAAATCTAAAATATTTTTTACTTCTTCATTTGAACCTTTCCAAGTCCCTTTTAAATTAAAAATATCTTTTTGCTCAGGTTTGGATAGCAGTCTCAATATTAAGTCATTAAATGATTCTCCTTTAAGTTTCTTGTTTTTCAATACATTATATGCTTCATCTGAAAGTGAAATT
>JBHLQA010000260.1:0-5342 GCA_048885285.1 Candidatus Odinarchaeota archaeon | reverse complement strand
TAGCAACTTAAACAAATATTTTTTTTTAATTATTTTTAAAATTGAAAATAGACTTATATAGAATACTGAAATAATAATTATTTAAACATAATCTATATATAGTTGATAATGAGGAGATATAAAAAAAACTTTAGTTGTATTAGCATTACTTTTCTCACTTTATTGATATTTTCCAGTATAATTAGAGCTGTCACCATAGGCGACTCAACTGTATCAGTAAATATTAATGATAATTATTATTGGATAGTGACTAAACATTCAGCGGGATCGCCTTTTACAACAGGAGATAAATATAATTTATCAGTTCAAAATATTTATGGAGCGGGAGGAAATCTAAACATGGATATTAGATTAGATTATTATAATAGTACAGGAGATACTTGGTCAACACGTATTAATGGGTTATTTTTAACTTTTAATGAAACTCTTGATGAAATACAATATCAAATTGGATTATATTTTCTATATGGTTGGATTTTTGTGATTCCTACACCATTAAATCTTACACTGATTGGGGAATATTTTATTTCAAGTTCGGGGAGTGTTATTGATAGCGTGACTATATCAAATACAACTTTAACATTAGACTTTAGTTCTTATTATTTAAAGTGTATATATACCTATAATGAAAGCGGAGTTTTAACAAAATTTAGTTGCGAGTCTTCGATTTTTAGTACTGTAATTCTTGAAATGATGATGGATTATGATGAATCTAATAATGGCGTTGACGATGGTGGAGATGATGATGGTAATGGTAGCAGTGATGATGGGGGTGATGATGGTACTGATAATGGTGGTGATAATCAGAATGGAATTCCATTTGGTAATAGTTATATCATCATTACAAGTATTGGAATTCTAATTAGTTTAATATCATTAAGACGAAAAATCATTAAAAATTAATTTTTACCTTGTTCTATGCTCCCATCCTTTTTCTTTTGTATACATTCTTGAAAACATAATATAGCATATGTCAGGAAGTTTTTGGTTTTCATTCTTTATGGTAATAAATCGAAGAATGTGATTGATTAGGAATATTCCAATAAGTTCCACATGATAACTACTCATTTTGGTTAATTTATCTCCTGAAAAGTAAATATCAAGCCCTTTTTCTTTATCCCAAATAAGTTCTATAATTATTTCAGGAAAGATTTCGCGTTTCATTCGCCAACCTTCTGTAGTTTTCCACACCTTTGCTCCTATAAATTCCGCTAATTCATTTTTATCTTCCTCTTTTAGAAGGGAGAATGGCTCATTTCTCTGTACTAAAACTTTTTCCATCAACTCTGTTTTTTTATCATAATTTTTTTCAAAAGGTTCTTCATTTTTCAATCGTTTCTCTATAAAATCCATTATAATATCAATAAAGGTCGCACTATCTTCACCAGGAACCCAAGTGACATGCTCACCTGAGAAATAAATCTTAAATTCCGCCTCAATGCCATCCCCAAACTCATCTCCAAAATATGAATAAGCAATATGGATATTAACTTCTGGAAACATTTCAATCGTAATCGTCCAGTCCTCATTAAATCCAATATTTTCAATTTTACCTCCTAATTCATTATTCACTATTTCCTTTAGAATAGTAGGATCCAGATCTACAAAAAGCGCATATTTCGAGTTGCTTATATCTTCAAGCTCTTTCTCATGAGGACCTCGTACACCAGTTGCATCAATCTGACCTACTGTCCAAAATTTTCTTTTTGACATGATTGAATTAATTATACTTTTTTTTTGAATTTTCCTATAAAAAAACCTTGAGTATGATGAATTGAAGGATATAACCTCCCTGTTCCCTGAATTAATTTATCATTAATTTCATAACTTGGAGAGAACCAATTAGGTAAATTCAATGGTTCAAGATGATCCTTAAATTCTAAGATTTGATATTCACCTTCCTCTGGATAAAGACTACAAGTAGAATACACTAAAACTCCATTAGGTTTTAATAGTTTTAGAGCATTTTCAAGTAATTTTTTCTGTAAGATAATATTTTGTTGCAAGAATCCTCTGTTTTGTCGCCACTTCAACTCAGGAGTCGTTAAAAGGGCTCCTGATCCTGTACAAGGAGCATCTAGTAAAATACAATCAAAATATTCTTGAAACCGAATGGGAAAAACTATACTATCAGTATTTAAAATGTGTACATTTGAAACTTTTAATTTATTGAGTAATAACCTCATAATTTCTGCTCTTTCAGGAAGGAATTCTCCGGCTATTATATACCCCTTATTGTTCATATATTGTGCTATTAAACTCGTTTTAATTCCTGGAGCAGCACACATATCACATACTTTTTCTTCTTGTTTTGGTGATAAGACTTGTATAACAGCTGCGGAAGCTTTATCTTGGAAAACTAAATTTCCATTTTGGTACAAAGAATTTTTAATTACTTTATTCTTATGGGAGAGTGGTATCCATAGTAATTCGGGAATATTAAAATCTTCATTAGAATCAATTTTATCCTGTTTTAGACCTTCTTTAATATGTGGTAATAAATTTTGTAAATTAGAGTTTTCAGGAAGATTATTAATTCTTACAGTGATTCCAATATTATTCATTCCATTCATAACTTCAATATTAGTCTTTAGAAATTCTAGACTCATTACCGTAAGTAGATTATCAATCATAAAGCTTGGTGTCGCGTTTAATATACTAAACTTTTCTCTTTCATTTTTATGTATTAGAGCTTTTTCCCAAGAAAAAGTTTTAACTCTTTTTAAGAATTTTCTATCTATCTCTTTTAATTCATTTAGGATATTCTTCTCAGATGTGTGTTCCCATAATATTTTGAAAGCCGCATAAAGATGTTTAGGATATTGATCAATTTCTAAAGATTCAGAATCCCTAAGCGAATTTTTAATAATAAAGTTCAATTTATTCCAAAAGCGTATTATTTCATTATAATAATGAATAATTTTAGGGTTCTTACGCATTTTTATTGATAGTGAACCAGTTTCTCTACTGATAAATCCTGAAATCAGTTTGATTAAAATCTCAATATCAGTATGCTTAATCTTAAAATCCCTTTATTAAAGATTATTTATAATATAATGATATAAGATAAAAAAAAAGAAATTTTTATTGATTTTTATTCCTCAGATGCTGGAATAATAATTCCTCTTCTCTTTAAATCAATTATATTACTTATTATTTCATCTCGAGAGGCTTTTCTCCCAGCTAATGCATAATTTAAAAGATTTGAGGTAAAGAAGTATTTTTTTTCTTTTTGAATTTGATTAGCAACTTCAACAAGAGCTTTATCTAATCCTTTTATCTTAATAAGATCATAATGTTTTGCTAATTGAAGTGGATAAGTTAGACTTATATTAAAATGTTTTTCGATTAGATCGTCTGCTTTTCTAAATTCTGTTATATCACCAGTAAAATCTCTCAATATTGTTTCAAATTTCTTCTCAAAATCTTCTGTGAATAATTCCTGATTTTCTTTAAGTTTTTCTGAAGGAATACCATCAAGAATTAAAGCAACTCTAATGCTTTTTCCATCATTAAGTACAATTTTAAAATCTCCATAATCCATTTCAAATCCTTTACCTTCATCATCAGTAGTTCCTTTTTTAATTTCAGTTCTAAAAGCGGATATTGCTTGTAAAAATCCCGAAATAAGATCTGCATCAAGATTTTCTAGGGAAAATTGCTTATCATATATGGAAACACCAGCATCTTTATGAATAATCATAACGTGGGAGATTTTTAGCAAATCATCTAAAATCTTAGCTTCTTCTGCCCAAAATTTTCTTAACTTACTCTTTCTATAGGTCATAACTACGATTGTAGCTATAGATATTCCTATAATTACTCCAATGTACGGTAGAAAGCCTATGAAAATATTTAGATTATATTCTGATCGTGAAATCAGGTTTATTTCAAGAGGTATAGTGCTTTGTCCAGTAGAATAATACGTACCAGAAGCATTATATACTAATTGAATAGATATCTTGCTATAACCAGAAGGTAAGGTATATTCTCGTTGAATCTCTCCTTCATTATCGGTGATATCATCTATATTTTTTATTAGGTTTAAATTCCCATCATAGATCTCAACAATAATCGGAGCTCCTTCAATAATCGCTCCAGTTTCATTATTAGTCAATTTTCCTTTAATCAATATATCATCTCCATAAATGAATGTTTTAGAAAATTTTTCAATATCTAAAATTTCCAGATCTACATTATACTTAGATACCATTATTTCAGTTGTATTTAACGCTAGAAATGCATGTGTTTCATTATATAAAATCCAATAAGCCTTTAAATGGTAAGTTCCCTCTAAGGTTGTTGTTGAAAAAATATCCCAATAATAAGAAATTGAATGTTCTAAGCTACTTTCATTTAATGTAGTAGTTTGACTAAAATTGAGTTTTGAGTCAGAAGTATAGATTTCAAAATATACATCCCCCCCGTAATTTTCTTTAATATCAATATCTGCTTTTATCATTTTATCTATGAATGTATTAGTTGAATTTACATTTAATATGAGGGTGCTTTTTGATGAATTCATGCTTACCTTCCAAGAACCATCATATATATTATATATTGTTATTGTGCTTAAATGACCAGCAGATTGAGTGATTGAATACCACCCACCATTAGGATTGGGTGGTGAAACAGAACAATCATAAATATCCATTAATTCCCAATCTGAAGGAACTATAAATTGTAAACCTCTACTATTCTGCAAAGTGGTATAATAACTATAATAATAATAGGAGATATCTGAACTCACATTCCATAGAACTTTTTGTATATTATCCTCTAATGTATATTCCCAATTATAATTCTGAGAATGTTCTATTGTATAAATCCCACTAACATCAAATATAACTTCTGGCCAAATTGATGTCACATTAAAAGAATAAAATCCTTGAGTTGGTACACCATTATTTATATCCATCTCCCATATACCATCATCCGATATATCTGTCTCCATATTTTTTAAATGAATATCTAAAGGTTTTAATGAGTTACTATCTATTCCAAATCCTATCTTCGAAGTTATATCTGAGGAAATTGTGTTTTGAATATGAAAATTTAGAGTAAATTCATCTATTGATACATTTATTTGTTCAAATGAACCATTTCCTATAAATCGAAGTCGAACTCTTAAGGAATTATCATCACTTTCATTAATTAAATGCATTATATACCATGAATAGAAAGAATCAAATGGTAAGATCTTGGTCGTTTCATTAGTATCTGCAAAAGTCTTATTATCAGAAAATTGAATCCACTCAGTTTCATTTAATGGAGGGAAATCTCCACCATTATAAATTTCTAATACAGCATGGGTTAAATTTAAGGGATCCTGAATACTAACA
>JBHLQA010000259.1:0-5345 GCA_048885285.1 Candidatus Odinarchaeota archaeon | reverse complement strand
GTTCTATATAGCGTTCTTGGCCTCCGAGATCCCAAACATTGAGTTCCATTATACCACGGAAAATAAAATTCTCTCGAGATACACCTTTGGTAGGTTTTAAGTTTAAAACTTTCATGAAATTATACCCAAGGCAAGTTGTTCGCATTAGAGATGTCTTACCTGCTCCAGCTGGACCGAATAATAAAATTTTCATTTAAATGCAACCCGAATTAGAATTTGTTTTTTATTTAACTTCAATATATTTTTTATACTTTAATTTTTATTTAATTTTTTCTAATTATTAAAAGAAAATTTGGTATCTTTTGGATTTGGATCATGTAAATAATTAATCATTTTTAATTATCATTTTTAATTATCAAATCTAATTAATAGAATTCTAAATTTATAAATTTAAAATGAATTGGAATGAATTTAGAACAATATATAAGAAATGTACCTGACTTCCCAGTTAAGGGAATACAATTCAAAGATATTACCACATTAGCAAAAGATCATGCAGCATTTAAAGATTCATGTGATAAAATAATAGATCATTACAGAGGAAAAGGTATTACTAAAGTGGTAGCAATAGAAGCCCGTGGATATGTATGGGGCGGAGTTATTGCTTATCATTTAGATGCTGGATTTGTTTTAATAAGAAAACCAGGAAAATTACCATATACAACTCTAAGTGAAACTTATGAACTTGAATATGGCACAGACAGTATTGAAATGCATATTGATGCAATTGAAGAGGGCGATAAAGTCTTAGTTTTTGATGATTTATTGGCAACTGGTGGCACTGCAAAAGCAGCATGTAACTTAGTTGAAAAAGCTAATGGTGAAGTTGGAGGAATCGCTTTTATTATTGAATTAACAGGAAGCCTGCATGGCAGAGATAAATTAAAGGATTATGATATTTTCACCCTAATAGAGATTCCTGTAGAAGAATAAAATGATGCTAAAAAGTAATACTTTAAAAAATATTCAATCTAAAATTATTTTTTTTAACTTCTTTCTAATTGTGGGGGAATATATCCAAATACTTTAAAAAATCTCTTTTTTACTTTGTTTATATCAAATCTTTGTGTTTGAGCACCACTAGTCTCAACTACAAATGACCCAATTATGGCCCCTAATTTGCATGAATCTAATAGAGTCATATTTAAAGTTAATCCTGATAATATTCCTGCTCGATAACCATCACCAGCACCAGTAGTGTCTATAAGAATATTTGGAGGTGCAATAGGTATATTTATTCTAAATATTTTTTCTCTTGTGTCTTTATAAATTAGCTCTGATCCTTCTGATCCCATAGTGATAATAATAGCATTTATAATTTTAATTAATTCCTCCTTATCTAATCCTGTTTTATTCATTATTTGTCTTATTTCATACATATTGCCAATTAGAATATCTGATTTTTTAATGTTATCTATTAGTAATTCTTTTGGAAAAAGAGGAGTTACTTGACCTGGATCAAAAATAATTGGTATTTTTAAATTGTACAGTTGTTCTGAAAAATAATTCATCGCATCAACGCTTTGAGTAGAATTAATAGCATAGGAATAATTTTCAGGATCTTTGATTTTATCTCTTAAATCTATTTCCTTGCATTTATCTAAAGCCCCTCCATGAAAAATGATCATTTGATTTGATTTTATATCATTTACAATATAACAAGCAGCAGTAAAGAGTTGTTCATAAACATCAACTCCAAGTTTAATATTATCAAATTGGGTTATATGATTTCTATAACCTAAACTCTCAAAGTCTTTTCCTACTGAACCTAATAAAGATACTTCTATTATATTTAATAAACCTAAATTATAAGCGATATTGCCCGCAGTACCTCCAAAAAACTGTTGTCGACTATCTGCAGTAATGGTGCTTTGATATTCTTCCTTTTCACGGTCAACTGAGACAGCATTAATAAAATTCTCCTTAAAACCCATAATATAATCAAAAGCTAAAGACCCAAGAACTAAAACTTTCCTTTTATTCATAATCAATTAATTGAATTTACGATCTTTTTTAATTTTTATAGAGATTAATACTAATATCATTTAAATTATCATCAATAGCAAAAATAATTGAACATACATCTAATTATTATTTTTTTTTCTTTCTTATTTATTAAATTATAGCATCTGATAATGTATGAAAACAACTACAATCTTTTTTAGTGTCAATTTTAGTAATAGTAATTTCTAATATTTTTTTTAAGTTAGCAACGTTTCTGGATATTGTTTCTAGAACCTCAGGTACATTAACTTCCAATTTATTTACAGAACTTCCACATTCTTCACATAAATTTCCATATTCTACTACGCCACAATTAGGGCATTCTCCTGCCCATACATCTAAATCCGTGACCATGGCAATACAACAATAGCAAATTTCCTTCTCAGCAGATAAAACCACTTCAGGATAAGTTGTCATCCCTACAACATCTCCGCCCCATTCTCTAAACATTTTTGACTCGGCCCTAGTAGAAAATCTAGGACCTTCAATACACACATAAGTCCCACCATTTTGAATATCAATTCCAATATCTTTTCCACTTTCAAAAAACAATTCATTCAAATAATTGCAATATGGATCTGCCTGTCCAATATGGCAAACCTGTCCACCCTCGTAAAATGTATCAAAACGTTTTTTAGTTCGATCAATATATTGGTCTACTAATATAAACTTACCTTTTTCATGTTCTAATCTTAGAGAGCCTACAGCTGATGGAGAGATAATAAATTTTACACCTAATTCTTTCAATGCCCAAATATTTGCTCGATAATTTAAGTTATGTGGAGGAATGGAATGTCCTATACCATGCCTAGGAAAATATGCTATTTTCTTTCCCTTAAAATCACCAATAATTATTGCTGCTGATGTACATCCATAAGGAGTATATACTTTCATTTCTTTTTTATTCTCTAGAGTTATATCTGATCCTGTTCCACCAATAAGTCCTATCTCAACAATTTCTTTTTCATTCTTCATAATCAAATCATAGTGTTTTTATTTTAATTAAAATATAATAAAATAAAATTTGAGCTACCATAATTATTATAAATATACAATTGAAATTTTAGTTGATCAATTTTATGGTTAAAATAGGAATAATTGGAGGTTCAGGATTAGATAATCCGGATATTTTAAAAAATGGTGAAGATATTGAAGTTGATACTCCATATGGAATCCCTTCATCTCCTCTAAAGATTGGGAAGATTGAGAATGTTGATGTGGTTCTCATAGCTAGACATGGAAGAGAACATACAATTCCACCAACATATGTAAATTATAGAGCTAACATACAAGCATTGAAAGATCAGGAGTGTACTCATATCTTAGCCACTACGGCTTGTGGGAGTTTGCGAGAAAAAATTGGTAGAGGAGATTTAGTTATTGTCGATCAATTTATTGACTTTACTAGACTTAGAAAAGTTACTTTTTTTGAACAGTTTCCGCCTGGAGATGCTAAACACACTGCGATGGCATATCCTTATTCAGAGGAGTTAAGACAGATCCTTATTGAAACAGCAAAGGAGCTTAATCTTAAACACCATGAAAAAGGAACTGTAATTACTATTGAAGGGCCAAGGTTTTCTACTAGGGCCGAGTCAGAAATGTTTCGATTATGGGGTGCTGATGTAATAAATATGAGCATCGCTCCTGAGACAATTTTAGCAAATGAAGCATCTATACATTATGCAGCAGTTGCTATGTCTACGGATTATGATTGTTGGAAAGATGACGAAATACCTGTTACTTGGGAAGAAATTCTAAAAATTTTTGGCAAAAATGTAAGTAACGTAATTGCTTTGATAACAAATAGCATAAAGAAAATTCATTAATTTTTTTATTTTAGGATCTTCTTTTTTTTCTAAAATAATTCGATTATATGAATTATCCAAAAAACATAGATTTTTTGAAAGAATTTACAAAATAGTAATTTTTGTATTTGATAAGATTATTATTTTCTAATTTGTTTAAAGAATATAATTACTTTTGTAGAAGCTTATAATAATTATTGAAATACTAAAATATGGTAAATATTTCATTTCTAGGAGGATGTAGAGAAGTCGGGCGTAGTGCTATTCTAGTCGAATCTAAAAGTGGTGTTAAATGTATGTTGGATTATGGTATACGATTTCATGGAGATGAAAGGCTCCCATACCAAACAAATATCGATAATCTAAAAGCCGTTGCTTTAACTCATTGCCATATTGATCATTCTGGGGCCCTACCTTTTTTGTATAAGACTAAAAAAATCCCTTTTTTTACAAATTCAATTAGTCTAGCTCTATCAGAAGTGTTGATAAAAGATATGATTAAAATATCAAATTATAATTATCCATTTGGGTATCGAGAATTAGATTCTTTAGTACAAAATTCTATTTTTCTAAAAAATGGAAATCGTCAAAAGATTCATGATAATTTTTTTATAACATTTATTAACGCAGGTCACATTCCTGGAAGTGTATCCATTTTAATTGAAGTAGATAATAAAAAAATTTTATATTCAGGCGATATCAATTCGCAAACTACTAATTTAACAAATTCAGCAAATTCTTTGAATATTCCTAGTATAGATACCTTGATTATAGAATCTACATATGCTCTTAAAAAACATCCCCCTAGAGAAAAGTTGGAAAAAGAGTTTGTGGAAAAAATTTTTAATATTACTGATAACGGTGGGAGAGTTTTAATTCCAGCATTTGGAGTTGCACGTTCTCAAGAAGCATTACTAATTTTGGAAAAATTTAATTATGATGGAAAAATTTTTATTGATGGTTTAGCAAGAAAAATATCAATGTTGTATTTAAATTACCCTGATTTTATAAAAAATATCGAATTATTTAAAAAAGCCTTGAAAAAAACTCAATTTGTTTCTAGACCTAAAATTAGGGCAAATATTAAAAATAAAAACGGTGTCATTATATCACCTTCTGGAATGCTTAAAGGAGGTAATGCAATTGATTATATCCAATCAATCTTACCAGATCCCTTTTCAGCAGTATATTTAGTTGGGTATCAAGTAGAAGGAACACCGGGAAGGAAATTATTAGATAATGGAATTTTTGAATTTAAGGAATCAAGAAGAAATCGGAAAAATTCATTAGATTTAAATATCGAGGCTAGATGTGAATATGATTATTTCGATTTTTCAAGCCACTCTGATAATATTCACATTCATAATTATATTAAAGATTTAAATTTCCAAAAGAATTCAAATAGAGATATTTTTTGTATTCATGGAGACAATAAATCAACCACTCACTTAGCAAGTGAATTGGTTAATAAAAATTATAATTCAGTAGCACCTGAAACAGGAGAAATTTATCAAGTCTAAAAATATTCTTTAA
>JBHLQA010000258.1:0-5347 GCA_048885285.1 Candidatus Odinarchaeota archaeon | reverse complement strand
GTGATGAATTACTTAAACACAAAATAATTTATGAAAGTCGATTTAATAATCTTTTAAAAGAAAAGCTTAGTGAGACAAATCTAGAAGGTTTTACCAAATTATTAGCCATGCTAAAGAATGAAGTAGACCAAAATATGAATAAATATCATTTACAAGATATTAGTCTAAATATTACGAAATATTTTAAATTTATAAAGAAAATATATGAAATTTTAAGTTGCTATAAAATCCTAAATTATCATGATGCTTCCGATAAAATTTTTGAGTTTGTAAAAGAAATTAAAACTGAGAATTTTCCAAATTTGAAAAGACTCATTTCATTAACTTATCAAAATTTAGTAAGAAATAGATTGTTCCAATGTTCAAAAGAATATGATAAAATTTCAATTTCAGCTCTTTCTAAAAGAATGGCTATGAATCAAGAACAATTACTTGAAATTATTAATCTAATACAAAAACAACCTAAAAGTCCTGTCCAAAATTATATCCCCAACACTCATGAAATTATTTTTAAAAAATAGTAGTTTTAAAACTTAATTTTTTATTAGTTACAGATTTCTATAGAATTATAAGCCTCTATAAGATTCTGGTCTTAAAGTATTAGTATGTGTAATCCCATAATTAAGAATATCAACTATTTTTTGCTTATCTCTGTCTAAAATACCTTTAATGGGAAGGTAATTACTAGCATGATTACTTCGAAATATACAATTAGCTTTTTTATTTTGAAATTTAATACTTTTAATAAATATCTTTAGTTCATTTAATATTTCTAATGAAGACATCTCAGAAAATTCTTTATTTGATACTCTTCTATAAATTTCTGTTCCTGAAGGTATCATTAATGTAAGAAAAGCAATATACCAAATTCTATTATCTTCTGGACAAATTTTATTAACTAAATCTGCTGATTCTAATGCATGTTTTTCAGAAATTTCAGTATTATTCGCCCCACCAAGCCCATTTATAAAAGTTGCGGATAAAGTTATACTTGCCTCTATTAATTTCTTAGAAGCATCGATATAATCCTGTTTTGTTGCATGTTTATTCACTTTTTTAAGTAAATAATCATACCCTGATTCAAATCCAACATATGCTATCTTAAGTCCTGCCTCTGATAATTCCTTTAATTGTTGTTCATTTTTTTTTAGAATATCCTTCGCATGAGCATAAACACCACATCTTTCTAAATTAGGGAAAAGACTGAATGAAAATTCTGTTATTTCTAAAAGCTTTTCTGTTGGGGTAACCATAGCATTACCATCAAGAAAGAATATTTTCCTTACATTTGGTCCATACTGTAATCGAGCAATTTCTAAATCTCTTTTAACATCTTCAAGATTTCTCACTTTAAAATTTTTTCGTAAATTAGAAACGCAAAAATCACATTTAAAAGTACATCCTTCAGTTAGTTGAATCAAAAGAGAATTT
Source organism: Candidatus Odinarchaeota archaeon (assembly GCA_048885285.1). Classification (GTDB taxonomy): domain Archaea; phylum Asgardarchaeota; class Lokiarchaeia; order Sigyniarchaeales; family SOKP01; genus Loki-b32. The sequence goes on along the minus strand of JBHLQA010000258.1, from coordinate 3,916 downwards.
CTTTCACTTGGAGGTCTAAATACAGGATAACAGTAATAGATTTCTTCCATTCTATGCATTATTTTTGAATCAATGCTATAATTTAATGTTTTTCTGAAATTTATACAACAATTTATTCTTTATCTTCCTCATCTTCCGTTTCTGGAGGTTTCTTGGGGCAAGAGTTGAGATGGCGTCCAAGTCTGAGAAATTCTTTTCCACAATATGGACACTTTTGTTTCTCTGTTGTGCTTTTTTTATCCGTTTCAGAAGTTTCACTTACTTTCTTTTTCTTCTTTTTCTTTGATTTCGATGGCAATATATCTTCAATACTAGCATCATCAGGGGCAAATTCACAATTCTGAATATGTGAAGCTAGATCATCATATAACTCTCCACAAAAAGGACATTCAACTTCTTGAAATTCCTCAGAGTCTTCTAAATCAGCCTTTCCAGCTTTTCTTTTTTCGAATTTTAATGGTACAGTTTCTTCCTCTTCTTCAAATTCATCTATAGTTAAATCAATTTCTTCTTCAGATGTTATCTCAGCAATCTCAAATTCTTCCAATTTTATAGTCTTTTCTTTAATCTTCTTTTCAGCATTCTTTTTACTTTCCTCATATACATCTGAAAATTTCCGATTACTTTTTACGGGATCATATATCGTACACACTTGACAAACATATGCTCGACTTCCCAAAACTAAATCTCTAACAGGACAATAACATAAGGATTGAAGACTGTTGCTGATGTTACCTTGAGGTTCAAGGTGTTTACACACAATTTTTCTAGAATATTTAATTTTTTGTTTGCGTCGTGGCGTGTCAATCACCAAAAGAAGTAAGTAAGATAATTAATCTTAAAATATAATTTTTTTGAATTTAAATTTGGAAGTATCTATAATTAAAAAGCAAAAATAATATTAAAAATTATAATGTAGTTTTTTCAGATCGTTTTCAATTTTACTTTTTAATTCCTTATTTTCTAATTTTGGTAATAATTCTTCTACAATGTCTCTTAATTCTACGATTTTTTGTAATAGTAAATCTGGTTTATTCCAGAAATCAGTTCTTAGAGGATGCATTTTAAGAATTGCTTTATTGAAATTCTCTATTGCAGCTCTATAAAATAGACAAGCATTTTCTATTTTATTTAGTCTTGATTGGTAAATGGATCCTATTTTATTAAAACACATTCCTGCACCCGCATAATCTCCTTCTTTTTCAAAATTAATCGCTGCTTCTTGGACTTTATTCAATGCACTCTCTAAAACATCATTATCTCCCTTTTTCAACAATAAATAACCACTAATATAATGTGATATTCCTAAATAGAAAAGATTGTTTTGCTTTTTAGCCAATTTATACAAATCGTCAGAAAATTCTTCAGCAAAAATAAAATGCTCATTTGAGATGCATTTTTGAGCTACTATCCTCAATAGTTCTAATATTCTTTCAAAATCTTTAATTTCCTTATATTTATCAATTCCCTGTCTGAATTTTTCAACTCCAATAAATGAATCTTTGTTCTTGAAAGCTTGATTTCCTTCATAAATCAATTGTTCGGCAATTTCTTTTAACTTTATTTGTTTCTGCTTTTTTTTTCCCTCTACATCACTATAAAAAAAATCATTAACACCAAATGCAACATCTTCCTTCATTGGAATTTCAGTTAAAATTTCTTTATTTATTGTATTATTTGGTTTAGAGGGTGTTTCGATTTTCTTCTCACTTGAAAATTCTTCTCTATATGCGGATTGTAATGGTTTTCCTTCTGTTACCAATGCAGAAAGCTCAGACAATACATTTGCGAAGAAATATTTATTTAGACCATCAACAATATAATCAATCCTATAAAAATTCTCAGAAAAATCCTCAGAATTTACATCTAAATTAACATTCTTTATTCGATAAATCTCAAATCCAGTATCATATTTAGTTATTGAATGTTCAGTTCCCTCATCAGATAGAATTTTTTCTTCTTTTTTTTTTCCCAAAAGTGTATGGTCGAAAACTAATCCACAAAAATCAGGATTATTTGTTTGGAATCCTAATTGGTTTAATATATCGATATCTGAAAAAAAGAGGCCCAAACCGGGATGAGAGTGAAACCAGCCTACCATATAATATCCTTGCTTTTCTTTATCTAACTTGTCTTGGATCTCTGTTATAAAGACATAATGACTCTGATCCAATTGTACATCAGTAGCATGTCCGTATGTCAATGCTTCGGCTTTCTCAACATAAACAAAATCATCATCCGTATACCCTATTAATATTCCATAAATTTCCTTCCAATTTTCTTTTGAAATTGCATTATTTGCATACCTGCTACAGTAAAGAATTATAGTTTTATATGCTTCCGCTTTAAGTATTATTGTTTTTTCAGATTTATTAACATCTATTTCTTTTTCTTTCTCTTGTTTCGAATTCTCTACATCAGATATTTCTTTTATCTCTTCTTCATCAATTATATTTCTTTTCTCTTTTTCGGACATTAAATTTAACCTTATTATTTTCCACTTAATTTATTTCTAGCATTACTTTTTTTCTTTTTATAATCTGAATTTATTATTAGTTTTACGCCTAATTAAACAATTTTTTTTTAATTTAAATAGCTAACATATTTATAATTATACTAGATTTTATAATTTTTTTTATAGCTTATTATTGGCTTTTGGAATAATGAATTTTAAAAAGACTTGTTTGATATCATGCTTATAATAAAGGATTTAAAATCATCTATCATATATGATTGCGGTAAATCATCGTTAATTTTTCTACTTGAAATATGACTCGGTCTATTGGAAATTTTATCTTTTTCATATTCTAGAAATGGAATTATAAAATCCTGTACAATAAATGGATCAAAATACCATGCTTGTTTTTTATTGAACCCCATACATTTATCTTAATAGGTTTATATACTAAAATTTCTGTTTATTTCATAATCCTATTAATTACAACTTTTCAGTTAAAAAAAGAAGAAAGATGAGCGTGCTATCATCATTATTGGTTTCTGATATGTATATCTTATTTAATGCGAAAAATTCTGTAAAAATATCGGAATATGGATTAGTTGGGGCTGCTTTAATGGATTTAGTAATTAAAAGGAAAGTGGAAATTATTGGCACTAGAATAAATTTAATTAATACCACTTCAACGGGAGATTTTTATCTTGATGGGGCTTTATCGATAATCTCAGAATTCAAAACGAATAAAAAAGTTTCATTCTATTTTAAAAAATTATTAAAAAGAGGTAAAGAGTTATTTCCACTTTTCTCTGAACATTTAGAATCTTCAAAGTTCATGAATTTATCTATTATCAAAAAAAGATTTTTTTATGATTTTACAGTATCAAATTTCAACAATGAAATAAGAGAAGAAATTATTAACAAGTTAAAAGAGGTCCTATTACAAAATAGTAATATATCTGATAAAACATTCATGTATTTTCTAAGCATATTACAAGCTACTAGTTTATATAAAAATATTTTAGGTAAAGAATATAAGAAACAAGTCAAATCCAGGATGAAAGAGTTAATTATTAAAGAACCAATAGGAAAATTGGTTCATACAGCAGTTTTTGCTCCTGATGCCGATATTATTTAGTATAAAGTTTGATATGAATTGGAATTTTTTTTAGAAATATTAAAGAAATTACCCTCCTATACAGGTAAAAACAGTAATAATTTCTACTTCTTTTTTTTTAATTTTCATAATTTTCTCATAAATCTTCAAATAACATAAAGATAATTAACTAAAATTGTAAAAAATTATATACTAGACTATAATCTTTTTCATTACCTTAGAAATCTAATAAAATTGAAAAATAAAAATAACAAAAGTAGGTGTATAATTGGTATTAATAGTAACTCAACATTGGTGGCCTCACGGGCTTTCAGAAAAAGTTGGAAAAATCTATCTTGAGGTAATAA
>JBHLQA010000257.1:0-5385 GCA_048885285.1 Candidatus Odinarchaeota archaeon | reverse complement strand
TTAACTTTCCTTTGGCAAAAGACCTGGCAGTTTATTTTATTTTGACGCCTGAAAACGATAGAACCAATATAAGGATTGAAACGCACTACAAACCCATACCAATTATTGGATGGATTTTTAAATGTAAATCTTACTGGAGGGGATACTGTTATTGTGAATCATTCATTTAGTATAACTAAACTAATTCAAAACTTCCTTATAGTTATAGGTTTTTCACAGGAACAGTTATTAAGGTTTCAATTACCAATTTTTTTAGTTATTCTTATTACTTTAGGCGGAATAGGATTTATAACTTATTCAGTTAGAAGATTTGAGGATAATGATTTAATTTATGGATATACTTTTGGTATTTTAATTATGCTTTTGGGATATTTCGATTCTTGGGATCATCATCTTTTGATACTAACACCACTTTTGATAATAATTATGTTTAATTTACCTAGAAATTCAGCTTTAACAAGGAAATTTAATAAACCTAGTTTTTTCTTCTTAAATTTCTTTGATTTGGTATTTTTTGGAATATGGGTCCTTGTACAAGATTGGTTTCCCTTTAATTTTGCAAGCACTATCATTTTAATCTTATTATTTTATAGCATTTGTAAATCTTGTTTAATAAAAGATATGTCAATTATTAATAATAAATTCTAAATATAATAATTGAAGATATATAAACAGATAAAAAAATCCGATATTTTATCATCACATTAAAATTTAAAATAAAAATGTTAGAATTTTATCCACAGCCATTATTACTAATTTTTGCTCCCGCTTTCACATTGGGAATACTTCATACTCTAATGCCATGTGAGGATAAAGCAATATTTTTCTTTTGGTCATTTGGGATTTCAAAAACTCCTAAAAAAAGTGTTTATATTCTAGTACTATATGGATTGGGATTAATGACTTCAAATATGTTAATTGCTAGTATTACTATTTTTATTAGTTTTATTCCTCGTCTTTTAATACCGGGAATTCATCAAATACCACCTAATATAATTAATTTTTTTGGAGCATTAACATCAATGTTTGCAGGGTTTATTCTACTGTTCTTTTATACAAGTAGGGGTTATATGCCTCATTCAAAGAGAAAAGAGGAAATATTCGAATTTAATTGGGAAAAAAAGAAGACTCCTTATTTATTTGGAATATTAGCGGGATTTGCTCCATGTATTTTCGAATTTTTTATATATTCGCAATGTTTAACCTATTCATTAGTTATTCCATGGGGATTTATTGATGGAATGTTTACTGTATTTTATTTTTCATTAGGTACATTTATCGGACTATTTCCTTTAGCTTTAGCTAAGCATGGGACATCTCAAATTATAAAATCTACTTCATCAAAAAAGAACTGGACGTTAATAACTATGTTCATCATAATAATAATAGTTAATACTATAATTATGATCTTATCATTTTTTGGGGTTTATATGTTCCCAGAATCTTCTTTTTAGTTTATTATAGAAATATCTCTTATAATATAAAGCAAAATTTAAAATCCAATAGAAAATTCCAATGATATTAAAAAAATAAAATTGGTCTCCCAATAAAATATTAAACTAGAATTTTTTTAAATATAATATAGATTCAAAAATTAAAATTATATTTCTTACTATGAAATGCCTTTTTTGTGAAAGCGAAAGAATCGATTTTACGTGTGAAAAATGTAATTCCAGTTTCTGCATCAATCATATAGCAACAACAGAAACTCATGAGTGTCGAAAACACAATCTTTTCTATTCAAAAGTAAAGGCGATGGAAAGAAACTACAAGTGTACTGTTGTAGAAAATAGTGAATGCCCTGCTTGTAAACATCTATTAAGATTAGAAAGATTATCTTCAGGTCAATATTATTTAGAATGTACTAATAATGATTGTCCAGAAGCCTGGAATTCATATCTAAAGACCCCCGGTTTATTTTTTCCATCAAAAGAGAAATTAGCAAGAGAGGCGATAAGGTATAGTCTTATGAAAGGAAATAAAATGACATTATGTAGTAAGAAATTAAGGCATATTATAGGAAGGGAAGTTTGTCCTAAATGTTTCTTGGATCTATTAGAAAGAGCTCCGATAATAAACTTTTCAACCATTATTAATTCATTTAATATTTCAGCAGAACAAATGGTTAAATTCATAAATAAATATATAGAAGAAGAAAGAATCTATGGAATTATTGATCAAAAGTCCCAGATGTTTTATTATATTTCTGCTGAAATACGCAAAAAAGTACTAGCAAAGTTTCAGAGTGAAGGTATAATAAAAGTAGCAGATTTAGGAATAATGCTTGATATGAGTTCTGATATAGCTATAAAGATAATTTATAAATTAATTAATCAATTTCAAATTAAAGGATCTTTCTCATTAGATAAAGAGATCTATTATACTCAAAAATATATTCTCGATAATTTGATAAAAGAAGTAAAAACTAAAGGAAGAGTCTCCTTAAAACAACTTTCAAATAATTTTAACATTCCAAAGGAACTTATAAAGTCATTTTGTGTAAATATAATGAGAACAAAATCCATTAACGGGTTTTTTGCAGATCGTGGAAATGAAATCATTACAGCAGATCAAATTTATAAAGATATTAAAAACTACTCTAAAGAAACAGGATTATTTGAGCTTTCAAAACTAGCTACAAAATTGAAAATTGCTATAGAATTAGCAAGAAAAAGTCTTCATGAACTAATAAAAACAGGTTCTATTAAAGGAATCTTTACACAAAGAAGAGAATTTATGACAAATAGATATATGGAGAAAAAAATAAAAGAACTTGCGAGAGCATATAGAACTATGCCTTTAAGAGAATTAGCTAATAGATTAGGAGTAACTGAATCAAGTATTGAAGAAAATTTAGCTCAGATTATTGCTCGAGGTGATATTGATGGATATATTGATATGTCAAAGAGAACATTTGTTGCTTATAGTGTACCAATGGAAGTAAAAGATCAATCAACACTGAAAACTACTAAAGAACCTATTGATGATGGGAAAATTGAAGTAGTTCGTGAATATGATTTTATTGGAGGTCAATTACACTTTAAAGTAGTCATCCGTAATCAAGGTAGTATGGCAATAAATTCAGTTAAAGTAATCCTAGATGTACCAACTAGTTATAAAGCGAAGGATCATCTAATAAATATACCAGTTATTGAAGCTAAAAATTCTAGAGGTGTTGATTTCTATTTAGAACCAAAAGAATGCGGGATATCGAATATTGGTGGTGATGTAATCTACAAAACGGCATCAGGAGACAAAAAAACTGTCCATATAAGAAAAAAAGAAGTGCAAATAAAATGTCCTTTGGTAGTCTCTTGTTTAGCTACAATTGAAGATATTCAAATAGCTATTGCAGATCTTCCTAATGATGCTCGAGCGTTTTTAATTGCTGATTTAGACCCACGCTTGGCTTTTAGAGCTGCAGTAAGAACAATAAAGCGTTTTGAAGTAAGTACAGTGACTTCTCATGAAGGTAATGATGCAAAAGGGAGATATGAAGCAGAAGGTTGGTTCTGTAGTGAAGCTAAGGTAGGAGGGGGGAGAATTATTACACGAGTTTATGTATCAGAGGCAAATCAGTCATTGGAGGTTAGAATTTGGTGTAATCATGCAGGTCAACTTACGGGATTCCTTGCTAAGGTAATAGAGCTTTTATTTGAAGAGATAAATATAATAAGGAAAATTAAATCAGAGGAACGAGAAAAAACAATTGATGTGATGGCGATAACCCAAAATTTAGCAGAAATTTCTGATTATTGTATGTTGAGATGGAAAGCTCAAAATATAAGAAATAAATTACACGATACTTTTGTACGACTGCGAAAAGTACTAGGTGAAAAAGAAGCTATTCTTGGTAGAATTGAGTTTTGGCTTACTCAATTGAATAAATACGGTAAAGATGATAAGATTAGCGATGAGGACGCTGATAAATTAGTTAATGATGTTGAAAATTTTAGAACTGTTATTGCGAGATCTATTAAATTGTAAGACTGTTTTGTAAAAAAAAATTTATAAATCTATATATCTAGTATAAATAATAAATAGGAAAAAAAGAGGAAAAATTGTATGCCTATCATATCAATTAGTATTAATGAGAGTCTTAAAAAGTTCATAAATAAGCTTGTTTCAAAAAATCATTATGATAATAAGTCTAAATTAATCCGAGATGCTTTATTACGCTTAATGTCAACAGAGGATATATCCTCTAGTCTCGATTCATCAAGTGACTTACTTCCAATCCCAAAAAATATAATTGGCAATATGATTATAGTTGCTCCTAATGATTATTATGTTCAAAAGAAACTAAATCGAATTGAAAATGAGTATAAAGAAGAAATAGTAAGTAAAAACCAAAATTTTGTTAATAATAATTTTATCACATTCATGGTTTATGATGGTACTCTTCAAGATTTCCAAAAACTTGTTGTTGAAATAAACAGTATTGAAGAGATTAAGAATTTCAGGTATCTCATAATCAATTAATCTATTTAACTTATTTTTTGACTTATAAAAAGTATATCAGAAATTTTTGACTAAATTTATTCAATTTTAGTGAATTTATATGGGTAAAAATAAATATGGGAAGGGATTTCAAAAAGGATCACAATCAAAAGGAGGTGGTTCTAAAGCAGGAGGGGCTCCCATTCGTGGAGGAAAAATTAAAGCTAGTCACATCTTAGTAGAAAAATTTACTAAAGCTCAAGAGATTTATGAAGATTTAAAAGCAGGTGAAAAGTTTGAACAATTAGCAAGCCAATATTCCACATGTTCGAGTAAGAAAAAAGGTGGTAATTTAGGTGAATTTGCTAAAGGAGATATGGTTCCGGAGTTCTGGAATGCATGCACGAATTTGAAGATAGGTGAGATTTCTCAACCAGTAAAGTCAAAATTTGGATATCATATAATCAAAAGAACTAGTTAAAAAAAAAAGTAATCCAAATCCCTTGCAGGGATAATCATCCAATAACTAAGATTTTTTTATTGGAATCATTTTTTTGGGTTTAGGATGACAATTAAACAGAGTTTATTAATATATTCTTTAGGAACCTGATTTATTTTTTATTTCGGGATTCTCCTTTTACTATTTTTTTATATGAATCATAGGAAATTATCGCACCAATAAAACATATAATTGCTGGAACCCACGCGTATTGAAATACTGGTGTTCCTCAAGCCATAAGACCGGATATGAAAAGAAGACATATACCGATAATTCCTAAGAAAGACGTGGATATAGAAAATATTCCTTTTAGTGTGCTATTCTTCATTGAATTTCTACTTTTTATATTAATTTAAATTGTAATTATATCAGTATCTAATGAAGTATTTATTTATCTTTAATTTTTTATTTTTTTTATTCCGACATTAATCTCACTTTAACTGATA
>JBHLQA010000256.1:0-5412 GCA_048885285.1 Candidatus Odinarchaeota archaeon | reverse complement strand
CTTAAAATTTCTAAAAAGAACTTACTATGGCAACTGAAAAAGAAAATATTTTACAAATGATAAAGGAGCTCCCCGATGATAGTACATTAGAGGATATCATGTATCACTTATATGCTAGAGAAAAGATTATCCGTGGTTTAAAAGATGCTGATGAAGGAAGAAAAGTCTCAAATGAAAAAGCAAAAGAAGTCATTGAAAAATGGTTCAAATAGAATGGACTGAACGTTCTTTAGAAGACCTTAATGAGATACGTGATTACATAGCTCGAGACTCTAAAAGTTATGCAAACCTATTTATTAGGAAGATATATAATACAGTTCAGAAATTAAAAGAGTTTCCAAATATGGGCAGAGTCGTACCTGAAGTTAACATTACATCTGTAAGAGAACTAATTTTCCAAAATTATAGAATAGTTTACAGAATTATAAATAAAATTGTTGAAATAATCACTGTTTTCCATGGTAGTCGCTTATTAAGATTATAAAGCTCTAATTATCCTAATCTTAAAGAGAGATATTAATTCTATAAAATTAATGCTTTACTAACTGATTTATCATGAAGAAAGAACGGGCAATTATAATTAAGGACCCACGCCTTAGAAAGATTAGGAACGAGTTAAGAACCATATTAAAGTTGTGGATATCAGATACTAGAAATGCTCTTTTAGAGGAAGATTCTATAGAATCTCAAAAAGCATTATCTGATTTATATTTGATGGAAATTAGATCAATAATTACTTGTTTATTTTGTGGTAGATCCGATAAAGATATGATATATATCCCTAAAATGAAACAAGGGCTCTGCATTGAATGTAATTCGGAACGTGTATATTATGAAAAATTGAGAAATGAGCTTAAAATGGACACAGACGAAATTATAGAGTTCCTTGACCGATTAATGGGCGACGAAGGAATTAAATTGTCACGCTCTGGCTCCAGATGTCATGGATATACATACTCTAAAAAAATCTTGGACCGCATGGGTATTGATAAAGAGACTCAGGAACAATTTTTTAAATTGTGCCAATATTATGGGGGATACTGCGACTGCGAGATTATTTTCAATGCTAAACCGCGATTCTTGGAAAATTGAATTTTCTTCTTTATTTGAATATTAAAATCACTATTTCCTGCTATTATGTTAATTTCCTTAATTATTTCTAAAAAAAAGAGAATAAAATAAATAGAATTTAAGTTTGGGATTATTTCTCACGCCATTCCACGCCGCACTCCCCACAGCGATACTTTTTTCCATACATACGAGGGTAGTCTAATATTATATTTCCTTTATCAACACTTTCATGAATCATAAGAGGATTATCATTACCACATTCGGGACATTTTCTTCGTCCTTCTATATGATCTACAGTTAAAATTGAACTATCTGTTTTTCCAGGTATACCTGGAGCGGCTCCTGAAGCTTTTACTTCAGAAATCTCCTCTTTAACTTCTGCAGGAGTAACTTCTTTAACCTCTGATTTAAATTCGGGTTGGATAGCTTTCGCAACTCTATCATCTTCATCTTCCCCCTCTAATACTGATTCAGCTTTTAATTGGACTGCATCTGATTCCTTATAATCTTCACCTCTTTCTAGAGCAGTTATAAAACCTGCATCATCACCCTCCTCAAAAATTGTTTCTTGTTGCAAACCAGCCCTATCGGCATCAATATTTCGTGCCCATTGTCCAGCCTTAACTTTCTCAGTGACACTACATGAATTTCCTTGCCAGATGTAAACCTTATTTCCTAAATCAGCGACAAAGCAATCTTCAGAAGCAAGTGATTCTTTTTTAAAGGGAACTTGAATCATTTTCATGGCATTAATATCTTCAAATTCTTCAGATGAAACCCTGTAAAGAACATTTTTCCATTCATTAAACTGTGCGAAATCACCAGTAGTTACATCTTTGAGTAATGTTTTGGCATAATTCTTTTCTACTATTTTCATAGCGCCCATTTGACTGATTGTTTTCATAAATTCTTTAGATTCTTGCCCTTGATCAACTGTAATGATTTTAGCAGCGCCACCACGTTGTTGATCGAGTGTTCTAGCTTGAGCAGCCCCTGCAGTTTTTTCATCAACAGAACATTTATTTCCAATCCACACATAAATAGTCTTTTCGTCATCTAATAAGTATACATCTCCACTAGAAAAGATTGGTTTATTGACATCCTTTAAATTTCCTTGATCAATTAAATATAGCTTCAATTAGGTCAACCTATTTTTTTTAATTAATTGAAATTTAGTTTTTATAAAATTACTTTTTTAACTGAATAATAAAGTAAGATAATATATATGTATTTATCTTTAGACTCTCTTTAAAAATCTTTAAGAGCTAAATTTATTCTTTTTGCAAGTTCAGGTATTTTATTAATATCTATAGAACAATAGGCTATCCTTATACCATTAATATTTTCATCTGGCTTTTGACTAGGTATTACTCCTACTTTATATTCTTTCAAAAGGTGATTTGCAAAATCTTTTGCTTTAATTTTATTCGGATTTAAATTTATAAATAAAAAGAATCCTCCAGAATTAGGATCAATTGATATAAGAGGATTATTTATTTTTTTAAGCTCTGAATTAATAGCCTCATATCTTAGTTTAAGTAATTTATTCACTTGCTCTCTTGATTTTATAACTTTCTCAAACCCATTTTCTTTAAATAACTTATGAACAAGAACTTGGTAAAAACTATTACAATTTGATATATTTGCTCTGATAAATCCCTCTAATTTATTATATATCTCTTCCTTTAAATTGTTTAGTTCTGTATCGTTTCCTATCCAAGATGGTTTCAATCCAATTGTAATAAATCCTACACGTCCCCCGTATATTAGTAGATCTTTAGTAATACCATCTAATTTTATCGGAATTACGTTTTCATCTAATTGATGTAAATCATAAAATATTGATCGATCTAAAACATCTTCCCCATAAACGTATGGTTCATATGCATCATCCACCAAAACTATTATTGGCTTTTTATGAGAAATTTGGCTTTCTTTTAACATTTCGATTAAATTAGAGGCTTCTTCTTTTGTAGGTATATATCCAGTTGGGTTATTCGGAAAATTCAAAAGTAGGACAATCTTCTCTTGAATTTTAGCAACAGTTTCTATAGCAGATCTCAAAGCTTCAATATTCATCTCACTTCCTTTAAAAAATTCAAACGATTGAGATCTTGCCCCCACCAATTTGCAAATTATATTATCATAATTACCCCATCTCTTATTTGGCATGATAATATAATCTTTTGGATTTAAAAACATTGAGCAGGATTGAAAAATTCCATTTGAAACACCCCCGGTAATAACTGGAGTAGTAATATACTTTTTTAATCTAGCTAATGATAAACTCTCATGTTCATTATAAAATGATTTTTTAATGATCCATTCTTTCCAAATCTCTCTTGTTTCAAGACGGCCACCGATGGATGAATATGGAATTAGTTGATTCACAGTAAAATTAGAAAAATCCTTAATTTCTTTGATGTAACAAGGGAGCCATTCCGAACTACCTCCTTCAATAAAATCTTTTTCATAAGCATAAGCTGAGCCAATAGTTCCAATGATTTCCGCCTCCTTTTTTGCTCTTCCAGACCAATAGAATATACCATCAGGTAGAAAAATTCTTTTTCCAATTTCTGATAAGGCTGTATATAATGGTGTTTTTTCAATATAATTAAATTTCATGGTAAAATTAGATATTGTTTAATATGTACTAAAATCTATTTATCAATAAGTAATTAAAGATTGTAAACGTTATTTACTTACTGAATTTAAATATTAAAATGGATTAAGAATAAAATATGAGTGAAGAAAATAATTTAAAAAATACTGAAAAAGAAAAACAAGATCAAAATCTTCTTTCAAAAGGTTGGAAAAATTTCATTAATGGCGCAAAAGAAGGATTTAATAATTTTACTTCTTCTTTAGAAAAGCAGGCTAAAAAAAATGAAGAGTTATGGGAAGAAAATAAAGAAAAAGTTGATGGTTTCTTCAGCAAAATAAAACAAGATTGGGATAATAAAATCAAGACTTGGAACACAGAAATGGAGCAGCGGAATTTAGAAACAAAAGAACAATGGGAAGCCCGTAAAGCAAAAATTCAACAAGATATAAAAAGTTGGCAGCATAAAACTGAAAAAGAATGGAATGATGGAGTAAAGGCTTTTAGACGAGGATTTTTTAAAGCTTATATATGGGCAATAATAATAATTCTTCCCATTATTGTTATAGTTATAATCGTATTATGGCTTATGAATAGTCTTTTACCTTAAGATGATTACTTAGCCTTTTGATTTTCAATTTTTTCTTATATAAGATTTATTAAAAAATGATTGAAATACTTGCAATTTCTTTTTTGGTTGCTCTTACTGGTGCATTATCACCTGGACCTGTCTTAACGTTTACAATATATAAATCTCTTGAAAGTAAAGTGGGATATTTAGCGGGATTATTGATAACATTAGGTCATGCTCTTCTAGAATTTTCTTTAATTATCATATTATTACTTGGAGCTTCTTTATTATTTCAAAATTTAGTTTTTTTAATTATTTTAGGTGTCGTTGGGGGGAGTTGTCTTATAACATTTGGCTCTCTCACAATTAGAAATGTGTATAAAAAAGAATACTTGGTAAATTTTGACTTAGATAATCAAAATATGAAGAGTTTTAAAGGAAATAGTTTTATTGGGGGGTTTTTTTATTCGATAACTAACCCTTATTGGGAATTTTGGTGGAGTACAGTTGGAATTGCAATTATGGTAGATTTAAATATTTCATTTCAAAAACCATTGGGGCTCTTACTGTTTTTTATAGGACATGAATTAGGCGACTTAGCTTGGTATGTTCCAATTTCATTTTTTGTATATTTTGGAGGTAAATCTCTTAATCCAAAGATATATAAATATGTGTTAATTGGTTGTGGAGCATTTATGATCATTTTTGGAGTTTATCTTACTTTAAATATTATCATATTTCCTCCAACATTTTAATAGTAATCATAGTATTCCCTAATAATTTATTATCTAAAATCTTCTAATTCTTGGTCTTCTTCATTCTCAAATAATTCTGAATGTGGTTCAAGAAAATGATTTTGACACATCGGACATGAATTATATTTTGAAAGCCAAAATGCTACACATAAATAATGATAAGTACTTCCACAGAAAGGACAAGTAATAACTTTATTTTTGGCAAAATTGATATAATTATGACATACAGTACAATGAACATCAGATTTAGATATTCCTTTTCTTTCTTTCACTTTATTAATTAGGATTTTTTCTAATTTTGATAATTCTACTTGATATAAACCTAATGAATTATTTAATTGATTTACCTTAGATTTTATTTCAGTAATTCTTTCTTTTAATTCATCTTCGCTTAATCTTTCAGCTAAGAAAGA
>JBHLQA010000255.1:0-5441 GCA_048885285.1 Candidatus Odinarchaeota archaeon | reverse complement strand
AATTGGAATAATTAGTTGAAACCTTAAATGGCTCTTAACTTGGGTAATATAATCGAATTAACCAATAAACAAGTGTACTTTTTTGATTTAGATGGTACTATTTACCTAGGAGATAAGCTTTTTAAAGGAGTTACTCAGTTAATTGATATTTTAAGAAAAAGAATAATTCTATTTATCATTCAAATACTTCTCCTTAATGTATTAGTTATTATAATTGGATATGAGTTTACTATAGATTTTGATGAAGAAACTTCAAAAACCCAAGAATTAATAATACAATTTTTAGCAAACTTCATGATGTTTGATAATATACGGGGATTTTACTTTATTTATATTAGTTGGCTCTTAATCTCCTTAATTCCTATATTTCTATTTAACAATTTCAAAAAAGCCTCTTCTATGAATCTATTGACATTATTCTTTCCATGTTTTTTTTTTTTAGTATTTCTAAAGAGATATGCAAAAATATTTTTTGACTCAAATTTTTATCTTCTTATTGGACAAACAATCATACTTGGAATTGTTATTATTGTTTTTTCAATATGCTTTTCCTTACTATTGAAAAAGCTCATAAAGAGTGGAATTGAATCTCAAATGGAAGATTTATTAATTGTAGCAAACCGTAATAAAAGGGAGTGTCCAAATTGTGGTACATTATTTGATTCTATCCCTAATTTTTGCTATAATTGCAATGCAGATTTAACAATGTTAACTAGCAATGAGAATAAAACAAATAAGTAGCGGGCATGGTATGGCGCTAGGGGCAATTTATTTTTGAAATTATATGAATATTAGAAAAAGTTAAATATATTCAAATAAAAAATAAAAGGATTTTAGAGTAAATATTTTACTCTTTTCTTGATATTCTCAATACAATAAATCTACATCAAAATTCATATATAATATATAAAAAAATCTAAAATTCTAAATCTAATGCTTAATAAGATATTTTAACTTAATATTAAATCAATATAATCCCAGTTAATTAATGGATATTATAAAAGGTAAGGAATTTGGAAAAAAAGTCATTAGATCTTTTATTTAAACCTCGAAATGTTGTAATATTTGAAGCAAAAGAGAGATATAAGTTTTTTATTGAGGGGTTTAAAATGCAAGGATATGATTTAAATAAATTATATTTAATATCACCGACAGAGAGAGAAATCTTTGGAATAGAGTGTTATAAAAAGATTGAAGATATACCAGATGATACAATTGATTTACTAATTTTAGCTGTAAGAAGAGATATACTTCTAAAAACTATAGAAGAGATTACAGATATAAAGAAAATTGAATTTATACATATTTTTACTGCAGGAACAGGAGAATTTGATGAAATTGGAGCAAAGATTGAAAATCAATTGAAAAATTTTTTTGATAATCACCCTAGTATAAAAGCAATAGGTCCAAATTGCATGGGTGTTTATTGTCCTAGCGGAAAAACTGCATATCTTCCTAGATTCCCCCTAGATAAAGGGAATATAGGTTTAGCTTATCACTCTGGTGATTTACATTCAAGAGCAATAAACTATGGATATAGTAGATATCGCCTCACATTTTCAAAAGGAGCTAGTATAGGAAATTGCGTAAGTTTGCAAGTAACTGATTTTTTAGATTATTTCGAGAAAGATGATGAAGTTGATTTAATTAGCATTTATTTTGAAGGTTTTTCAAAATATCAAAAATCAGCAGGAAAAGAATTACTTAAGAGGTTAAAAAAAATGAAAAAACCAATATTATTTTTACGTGGTGGTATGACAAAACGCGCTCAATCTGCTGTTCAAACTCATACTGGTTCTTTAGGATCAGATGAAAAAATTTGGGGAGCAATATTTAATCAAACACCTCTAATTGAAGTAGGAAGCAACTTAGACGAAATGATCGATTATATGTTCATTTTTAATAGTTTTTTTAAAAAATTTAGAGGATTACCATTTGAAGAACAAATCCAATATTATCCTAAAGGGAAAAATGTCTTAGTTATTATGTGGTCAGGGGGATTAGGAATTCTTGATACTGATACTCTATCAAGATTAAAACTTAATTTACCGTTATTTGAGGGAAAAACTAAAGAAAGATTAATGAAAGTATTCCCAATTAAAATAGGATCTCTCAATAATCCATTAGACTTACCATGGGTTTCACGATCAGAACATTATGTTGATTTATGCAAAGCGGCAATTTCAGAAGATATTAATCTGGTAGTTATGCACACAAATGCTTTTGGTTTTGAAGATAAGGAAAGATTTAAAGAATATTATAATAATTTAAAGGATATAAGAAACCATGTTGAATCTTTAAATAAGATTTTGATATTGGTTTTGTCAGAAACACCAATGAAAATTCGTAATGATTATTATGAACTTCTTATTGATGATGGATTTATCGTTTATCCTTCAATTGAACGGGGTGCTAAATCTTTTTTAAAATTATATGAATTTGGTAATAAAATGGCAAGGTTACATAAAAATAATAACTAATATATCGCTTTTTTATTTCTATTGCAGAGTATGATATTATACAAAACAATTTAGTTTTCATTTAATTTATATGATTAATGTTAGGGAAATTTATTGCAATTTCAGCAGTGCTGACATTTGTAGTATCCAGTGTTCTTTTTCGTAAAACAGAAAAAGAAGTTAGTCCAACTTTAATCAATTTTTTTCGAACAGGGATTGGAACTTTAACCTTCCTACTTATTATAATTCTGTTAAACCAATTCAATCTAATACTAATTATACCGTGGGAATTGTGGTTATTATTAATTTTAAGTTTTATTTTTGGTCAAGTAATTGCTGATACTGCTTATTTTAGTGCTCAAAAGGAATTAGGGACCACAATAGCTCTTGCAATATCTATGATTTTTCCTCTTTTTACATTTATTTTATCTATGATCTTTCTTAAACAATCTTTAGAACTAAATTTATTTTTATCCCTAATTTTAATTGGAATTGGAATTATAATAATTGGAAAATCTAAAAATAATTCTGATAATTCAATAATGGAAAAGGATTTGACAACACGAAGATCAATAAAAGTTAGATTTCAAAAAGTTTTTGAAAAGGATTTTATGAAAGCATTAGCATTTTGTATTACAGCAGCTTTCGGATGGGCTGTAGGAGCGGTCTTAATTGATTACGCAACGAATAGAATAGATCAAATTATAAATGTTGAAGAATTGAGTTCTATTGTAGGAAATGTAATCAGGTTTCCATTTGCATTATCTCTCTTAGGCTTAATGGTATTGAGAGAAAATAATATAAAGAAAAAAGATAAAAATACCTTAAGACAAAAGATATCACTTAATTCGTGGTTTTTTTTATTAATTGCTTCTATAATTGGAACTTCACTTGGTGCATATCTATATACGGAAGCCGTACATATTGCTGGGGCTAATGTTGTATCTTTAATCGCGAGTGCTGCCCCCTTATTTGCACTTCCATTAACTTATTTTATAAATAAGGAAAAAATAACAAAATGGGGTTTTTTAGGAGTAATTTTAACTATTTTAGGAGTTCTTATTATTTTATTCTAAATAAAAAGGATAAATTATTTGCAGTATTGTTCAAATAATTTTAATTCATCTTAAAATGTCCAATGTATTTTAAATCCTTGAATATAAATATATAATGAAAAATAAAAGAGTTCTCTTAAAAACTAGAGGACAAATCTCATTATAATAATCGATTGTAATCTAATTTGTTTTTCTCTAAAACTCTAATAACTAGTTCCTTAAAGATTAATTCAATATTATAATTCTCCTTGGAAGAAGTTTTATAAAAATCAGTTTCCTTATGTCTTTCTTTAAATCTTTTAATAACTAAATCATCAACCCTAGATTGTTCATCAGCAGTTTTAACAAGATCGTTTTTTGCACCTATTATCATGCGTGGTGTGTGAATGTGCTCATAATCTTCTAATTTTTCATACCACCAGTCTAATCTTAGTAATGTTTGAAGATCTATTAAATTAAATACCATGAAAATACCATTGGCACCATTAATATAATAGGGAAATAATTTTTTGAATTGTTCTCGTCCACCAAAATCCCAGATACTAATTCTTACAAATGAATTCTCATCATCTACAATAATTGGAAGGTCTTTGGTATAGAACTCAATTCCGAGAGTTTCTTTAGTATTCACATCAAATGTATTGAAACATAATCTTCTTGCAATACATGTTTTCCCTACACGCTCTTGACCAAGAATACAAATCTTAAAGATATATACAGGTTTTTCTTCGGACTTTCGCATGATTTGGTAAGACTCCTAATTCTTGATATAATTTAAGTAATAGGTATTTTTAATTTTTTATAATTGAATTCTTATAATTAAAAATTACTTAACTTAATTATTAAAAATAAAAGTTGGGATTTATAAGTTTTGAATATATAAAAATAAATCTAAAACAAATAAACTATGAAATAAGAAGTATTTTACTACTGATCCAATTTAAATCGGTTTATAAGATTCAAATTCAAAAAGAGAAATCAATAAAATTAAAAAAAGAAACAGAAAAATATCTCAAAATTTAAAAATTTATAAAAATCTTTTTTGATATATTAATTGTATAGGTTCTGGACAGTTCTTTTACTTGATAAAAAAGAAATCTGCTTTAAAGTTAATAATCTGAAAGATCTATGTTTAAGAACAAGTTTTCCTAAGAGTTTGTTGTTTTCTTATCATACACTTTTAAATTCAATTTTCCTTTAGAAGTAATCTCTACATAAGTAGGTTGCATGTGCTGCCAAGATCCACTGTTTAATATTTCTACTTTCCGATTATTTATGTTTCCATATGATATTCCACTATGATGAGTGTGTCCATAGATAACATGGTTAATTTTTGAAAGGTCATACTTATCATCCTCTAAAAACGCTTTTATTTCATCAAAATAATAATCAGGATGACTCGCACGTTCCCATTTAGTCATTATACGCATGTTTGTTTTAATTAAGTTAAATTCTAAATTACTTAATCCTGAAAATAATCTGTCTATAGTTCCTTTGGGCATTTTCTTTAGAACAACTAATTCTTTTTTCATCTGATCAAGTTTAATTGGTTTAATCTTTCTTTTCTCTTTGACTACCTCATTCCAAAAATAATCATAAGTTTCTTTTACTTCGAATTTATTATTAGAGATTAAAGACTTCCATATTGGCCCTACAAAAAATCTATACTTATCACTATCAAATTGATAACCATGGGTTAAAAAGCATCTATATTCCTTATCTAAATTTTGACCTTCGATTTTTATTTTCTTAATTGGGCTATTTTCAATTTGTTCTCGCGAGTCGTATAATGAAAGTATAGCTTTATCATCCCAATTTTTTAATAATAAGTATTGACAGTATAATTCTTTGTTAAATAATTCACTGAAAGGATTATTCTTAAATTTGATTAAGAACTTAAGTTCTCGACGTCTAAATTTCTCATCGT
>JBHLQA010000254.1:0-5487 GCA_048885285.1 Candidatus Odinarchaeota archaeon | reverse complement strand
AAAATAATCAAATTCATGATATTGGAAACAATTTATGATCCAATCATCTTGTCATCACTGAATTTTTTAACTAATCTGAATTTTTTCTTTATATATTCAAAATTTATTAGTATTTTAAAAATAATTAGCAAATGAGAATAAAAACATGATAACTCATATACCAAAAATATTATATCAAAATAAGATAACTGAAGTTTTAGATGATATAAGATATCAATATGGGAAACTTACAAGGAAAGGATATATTTATGGTCTCATAGCAATTGATCAAGATGCAAAAATCATAGCGATTGACTCTCGATTCGATAGAAAGCTGAATTATTGGGATTTAAGCTCGATTGGAGCAGCTCTCTATGGTGTTGCAAGGCAAGGTCAAGATTTTTTTGAGACTGAATCCTTAGAACGAGCAACAATTATCTATAGTGATATGCGATTATTTGTGAAATCAATTGGAAATGTTGAACTTCAGAAAAAAGGAAAGAGAGATATTTTAATTGTCCTTCTTACAGATAAGGAAGTAAATGTAGGAATAATGATCCTGCAAATGAGTAAGTTTGCTCAGAAAATAAGAGAGGAAATTAAAAAAGATAAAGAGACGAAAAAAGTTCTAAGAATGCCCGAACAAGAAATTAAGGAACATATCAAAGAACTAAAGAAAGAATTATTTAAAGATAAAATCGGAACTATTACCTAAATTCCTGAAATCAGGTGAACTAAATGGAATTAGAGCAAAGGGATTTAGAAACAAACAAGATCGAGATGAGCGAGGATTTTGATTATAATGATTCTAAGACGATGATCCAGTTTAAAATTGTATATTGGGGTCCTGGAGAGAGTGGCAAAACGACGAATTTTTTTCGTTTGCGTGAAAAGTTTGACTTATTAAAGCTTAATCGAGGATATTCAATAGAAACAACAGAAGGAAGAACATTATGGGAGGATTCTTTATATCTTCTCTTTAAATTCACATTACAAGATATTAATTTCAACATAATATGCCATGTGGTAACTTGTACGGGGCAAGAACGCTTCTTATCTACTCGTGAATATGTGTTAGATGGTGCTGATGGGATTATGTTTATTGGTGATTCAGATCCAGAGAAAATCGAGCAAAATAAACGAAGTTTTAGAGAGTTAATAAGTTTTGCAAAGCCAAAAGGTATTCCATATTTAATTCAGTTGAATAAACGAGATTTGAAAGAGGCAATTACGATTAGGGATTTTAAACTTCAATTAGGACTACCATTACAAAAAAAATATCCTGATGGAACTTATATCGTATATCCCGCAGAAGCGTTACAAGGGAAAAATGTTATCAAATCTTTCCAGGATTTAATATTCCAAGTTCTTTTCAATTATTTTAAAGAAGGATAAGTGGTGAAATAATGGATACAGGTTCGGATTTTATTCGCCCTGAATTTTTCAATCTTTTATTTGTTCAGCAGAAGAATTTAGTGATTTTTCCATATGTGGATCTAAAACATCTAAAAGCCTTAGAGTTATTTACAGAGGGATTCACGGTAGTTGATCTTGATTCTACAGTTTTAAATGATATGAAAGAAATCATTGAATTTGAAGCAAATAATTCTTATTCGCAAAATAAATTATTCTTTTTTATTACCAATGTTGGAAAAAAACAGTTACAACAAATAATGAACCTGGAAAATGTGCATTGTATTATTAATTCTAATGAAGATATTAGTGAATTAGCCAATGGGAGTAGGTTTGTATTTTTTAATAAAAAACATGGACAATTTCTTAATTTTGATATCGAAGAAAAGGAACTTGAACTTGAAAAACAATTAATTACTACATATGATGATGAGGCATTACAAGAACAGGTTCACCAAATTAAAATTATCGCTTCTAAAATTTATCGTGAGTTGAATAATACTGGTGATTTGGATAAGATTTCTGAGATCCTAAAAAACTATGATGGAAGTCAAAAATACTGGAATTCAGTCTTAACCTTTACTGAAAATTATTATGAAATTGTAGTTCCTGATTTGAAAGACCTGAAAGTAAAAGAAAAAGTAACACCAAAAAAGGTTATGAAAGATTTTTCCAATGAGTACGAGATTCTTATTACTACCAATAAAGCTATAGGAAAAGAATTTGTACAACAGCTCCATGAATATCGTAGTAGGAAAGTAAATAATCAACATTTAGAACTGGAAGAATTATATAATCCCCTCTTACTGTATAATTATTTACGGAATCATCATTGGAATAAAGGTATTTCTAAAGATTTCATTTCATCATGGGTCAGCATGGAATTATCAGGGTATACTTTAACAGAATTAGATCAAGACGATTTTAATTCAATTTTAAAGAAATTAAATATTCCACCATATATTTTTACACAATCAATCCCTCAGCAAGAGCTTGTTGATGAGGGTATATCTCAAATATTGGAAAGTAAAGTTAAAATTCCCTCACCTCATACCAATTGGGATAAATTTAGTGCACAACTTTTATCTCAACTTAATAATCTCGATTATTTCATTACTAGATTTCAGAATGGTTCTTCTAAAAAAGATACACATTCTAAATCAGTTTCTTTACCATCATGTATTTGTTCTGAAATCTCAAAGTTAAATCAAATACTTGAACCTTATAGACTCCAAACCAGGAAAACACAAATAAGCTTAGATTTTCTGAAAGAGGAGATTATATCAAGGAGTAGTTTATTAGATGTGAATATTTGGATAAGCAATTATGAAATTAAAGAAAAATATGAATTTGTAGGAGCATTATATACTAATTGGGAGAATTTGCATACTAAATTGTTTGGAAGAAGCGATAAAAAGATGTATGATAAGATAAATGATTTTCACTTACCTCAAAATTTTCATACCAAATTACATTTTTTCAGGAAGTTCAGAAACAAGGTATTCCATAAAATTCATGATAGAGAAAAAAGAAATATTATATTAAAAGAAAATGAAAGAAAAGTTAAAGATATTTATTTGCATTCTTTGGCTTTCTTAATCAAGAGGTATATCATTGAATTTATATTAAAAAACAACGAAATCAATTACACTCCATCTTTAAAACGGGAAATAGTGGATTATTTTATGAATACTTACATGAATAATGGAATTTTTTCTCAACAAGAAGTTGGAAAAATTCAGCAATATTTAAAATGATTTATTTCATAGTTAATTCGTATTACAAAAAAAAATAGAGATTCTATAATAATAATTATTATTATAAATATCCTGATAAAATAAGTAATCTTAAATTATCAGAGTTAATCTCGTTTGTTTATTCTGAGATTATAAATTTAAAAAGCATACTAAATTCTAACAATAGACAAGAATCGGATTAAACGTCAGCGTTTCCAATAAGAATCAAGACAGTTTCGCTAGAAAATTAATTAATAGATAACATTTATGAAGGATTAATCTTCAAAAGTAGTTTATTTTTCAGCCTATTTACTATGAAAAGATTAATTAAAAATTGTTAAATTGCAGGTTTTATGTTTTTTTATTTGACAGGTGAAAAAAATAAAAAATCATAGTTCGTTAATTAGAAGAAAGAATTTAAAAAAGTTAAATAATAACCTATAGTTTTCTAGATAAAATGGTAAAAAGTAAATCAAAATTCCCTCGGGAAGGTGAATTCGTCGTAGCTAAGGTAACCGAAGTGCAAGACCAATATGTATATGTCGATTTAATTGATTTTGAAGGTTTGGATTCTGAAGAGAACGCTAGAGGGATGATACACATTTCAGAAATAAGTTCTCGATGGATAAAGAATATTCGTAATTATGTTCGGATTGGTCAGAGAATAGTTCTTCGAGTATTAAGAGTCGATTCAAATAAAGGACATGTTGATTTATCATTAAGAAGAGTAAATTCTGCTCAAAGAGAAAATCGATTAAAAGAGTGGAAATATGCTGTAAAATATGAAAATTTACTACAGTTTCTTACAGAAACCGAAGGCATTTCAATGACTATTGATGAAGCTTATGAATTAATTGGATTTCCAATTCTAGAACATTTTGATTCATATCAAGAGGCTATTGAAAACCTTAAAGAAAATGGAGAAGAAATAATTTCTTACATTGAAGGGATAACTGACGATATAAAAACAGCATTATTAAAGATAATTGAGGAAAATGTAAGTATTTCAACAGTGAGTATATCTGGTAAAGTTAAACTTTCATTTATGTCAGAAAATGGTATAGATCAAATCAAGGAGTCATTAATAGAGGCTATGAAAGTAATAGAACGAAAAGAAACTAGAAATATAAATATAAATTATATAGCTGCTCCCTTTTATCGATTAGAAATAGTCTCAAAGGATTACTTAGATGCAGAGAATATTTTATCCGATGCTTTAGAAATTATTGAACAGAAGGCAGAACAATATAATGGTCAATTTGAATTTATTAGAGATTAATTTAAATACCTTTTTGATTAAGTAATGACGAAATATCTTCAAAAATGTAAAGAATGTAATAGATATGGATTACATAATCCTGAATCAAAGTGTCGTTATTGTGGAGGAAAATTAATAAATCCGAAACCTCCAAAATATTCTCCCATAGATAAATATGCTAAATATCGATTGAAATATTTTAAGGAGGAATTTGAGAAGAAGTTTAAATAAAGTTAAGGAATCTCTATTTTTTCAACAAAATTTTCCGATAGAAGTATTTCTGCATTTTGTCTGGGTAAATTAGCAATATCTTCTTTTTCAAAAGGTCCATAATTAATAAGATCAATACCTACCAATGGAGGTGTCTTTTTTAGGAATCTTACGAGAATATATTCTATTCGTTCCTTATCAATAATTTTACTTGATGTAGAAATGGTAGTATCCTCTTTATCATTAGAAATTGATTGTTCTATTGTATCTATTTTTTTTTTTATTTCTGATTCAATTAAAGCTTCAAAATTCTTTTCTTCCACTCCTTCTAAAAGTGAGTGTGATTTTAATTTCTTAAAGCCCTTGATAGCACTTACTAAATTTTGATAAAGTAGCTTTTCTGTCTCAATAACTTTTTGTAAATCAATTTCTTTCAGTGATAGAGCAGATTTTATAATTTTTTCTTCCCTAAGCTTTAACAAATCATTGAACAAGAAGTTAAAATTATCTTTATAAATCCTCAGTAGACTTTCTTTAATTTCATTAGGATTTTCTTCTTTATATTCCCTGATAAGAACCAAATTATTCTTATAATAGCTAAAAAGTTCCTGATTTAACTCAGTTAAGTTGGTTTGATTGAATTCTTCTAGCCATTGTTGATATAATTTTTCATAGTCTATTTTTAAATCCATGAATATCGAATTTATTACTTTATTATAATAAACAGTGTTCTTAAGTTTAAATTTTTTAACTTAATTCGATTTAGCAACTCCCTTACATAATAAAAAAACCGCAATATGATGAGGAACGTCTATTTTCTCACCTAATTTATATGGACCAAATGTTTCACCTTTAATTTTTGTTGCCGGTACATCAGATTCGATTATTTCT
>JBHLQA010000253.1:0-5499 GCA_048885285.1 Candidatus Odinarchaeota archaeon | reverse complement strand
TAAAATGCTTTCTTAGAAGTGTGAAGTTGAAATTCTCAAAGTATCTAATCACAGTTTTACCTTTATCTTCAATATGAGAGGTACTATGAACTTTATAATTTGGGATGTATAATCTTTAATTCTATTAATTAATTTCAATAGTTTATTTTGTAGCAGGACTTTTAATATTGTAATTTCTCTGACTGCTATATTCGTCAGAATCTAATAATGTGATAAAATCACCTTTTGCTTCTCTCAAACCAGTATTTGTTACTTTTGAATTATAACCAAAATGTTCCTGCACAATATATTTTATCCGATTATCCCAATATTGCTCAATATTGAAAAACCAAACCACATATTGGAGGAACCACGTAATATCTTCCGAGATGAATTGTATAAAGAAAGACCTGAAATGAAAACATCAAACATCAAGATATTAAATGAGAAGGAAGACATAGGAAAAGTATTAACCAAAATAAAATTTGAGAAAAGTTAATTTATAAAGGTTTATCTTTTTAGATGGAAGTCTTTCAGAATTTAAAATTTAGGGCATATTAGGATCGTTATATATCTGTCTAACTTTTAAATACTTAATTATGTAAAAATGAAAGAAATTCACAAGAAGATTAAAAATTACATTCTTCTTTTTATAAAATTTCTCAATTAAGAATTCTACTATTAGTACTGCCCGTTGCTTTATATTTAAATGCTTATGATTTATAATACTTAAAAATGAGACTTTTTTTTCTAAGATTTCAGTTTCTAATTTCAAAAACAAATGTCTTATAATCCTCAACCTTAACATTTGTTCTATGTAAGTTTGATCATAATTGATATAATTCTTAAAAAAATCTTTCCATAGCTTATACTTCTCTAAAAAACTTCTATTAGTAGTTAATTGGACATCATGCAGTCTTATTTTTGATAATATATCTTTTATTATTAAAATAGATGAGTCTTTTTGGGATAATAATCTTAACCAAAATTCATAATCTACCATTTTTACTATACTTTCATTAAAATATCCTATGCTATCAAAGATTTCTCTTTTAACAAGAACGTCTGATATGCTAAGAGGATTCATACGTAATATATTTCTAAACGACAGTTTAACTTCATTCAAAAATAATATTGTTGGAATAATTTTTTTTTCTTTTGAAAAATAGACTGAATTTGATGCAATTACAAGCATCTTAGGATTTCTCTGAAATGCTTTTATTTGTTTTTCTAACTTTTTTGAAAACCATATATCATCCGAATCTAAAAAGGCAATCAAATCTCCGATTGAAGCCTTTATTCCTCTATTTCTTGTAACCGCTGGTGTACCACTATGCTTTTGCCAAATATATTTTATTCTTAAATCTTTTTTAGCAATATCTTGAACTATTCCTTTAGTGTTATCTGAAGAACCATCGTCAACAACTAAAATTTCAAAATTTTTATAAGATTGATTAACTACAGAATGAATTGCTTCCCTCACTAAAGTAGCTCTATTATATGTTGGTATAATTACACTTACTAAGGGATTTTCCATTATAACACCAAGACAATACAGTACAAGTGTCTTTTTAAAATATAATTACTTGTAAATCCTCTTAATTAATAATTAGATATTAACTTTATTCTTAAATCCAACAAAAATCTCTTAAAATAATAAAAAAGATTATAATTTTACTGTGAGTAGTTATATTAGTATTACTAAATGAGAATAAAAATATCTAAATAGTTATTATTTTTAAATTCAGTAAATCTATTAAGATTTTGATTATTTTAAATAATTTAAAAGAGTTAGATTAAAAATTATTAGTATTGAATGATTTTTACCGTGTGTGGTATTAACGGATTTAATTGGACTGATGAAAATTTAATAGAATCTATGAATAAATCAGTTGCTCATCGAGGACCTAATGATCAAGGAAGTTTTTATAATAACTTAATTTCATTAGGGCACACTCGGTTAGCAATTTTAGACCTTTCTGAAAAAGGTCATCAACCTATGGGATTAAACCTTAAGAATAATGAGATTAAACTAATATATCATGATGAAGAATTAATTTTTGCGGATTTAATAATTGTATATAATGGAGAAATATATAATTATCAAGAGTTAAAGAATGAAATTATTGATATGATATTTGAATCAGAAAGTGATACTGAAGTTATTTTGAAAGCTTATTTAACATGGGGTGTCGATTGTGTTAAAAAATTTAACGGTATGTGGGCTTTTGTTATCTATGATCGACGTTCTCAAATGTTGTTTTGTTCCCGGGATCGCTTAGGTGTTAAACCCTTTTATTATTACATCTCTAACGGGAAGTTTATATTTAGTTCTGAAATTAAAGCCTTTCTGGAACATAAGTCTTTAAAAATTAATAAAATAGATAACATTAATCAGGATGCATTAGAATTATATTTATCCTTAGGGCATATACCTAGTCCCTATTCAATTTTTAAAAATTTATATAAATTAGAAGCACGCCAAAATATTATTTATGATTTAAAACAAAAAAAAATTTTAAGAAAATGGTACTATTGGCAACTACCAATTTATAGATCTATAAATAGAAAGAAAAAACTCATAAAAGAAGGAAGAAGACTTTTATCAGATGCTGTAAGAATACGCATGAGATCAGATGTTCCAGTTGGTTGTTTTTTAAGTGGAGGATTAGACTCATCTTCAGTTTCAAGCTCAATGCGCGAATTCACAGATTTGAAAAGATTGCATACATTTTCAATTGGATTTAAAGGTCCATATGATGAATCTTATTATATTAACATAGCAAAGAATAGATTCCAAACAATTCATCATCATTATTATTTTGAAGAGAAAGATTTTCTAAGTTTACAAGAAAAATATGCTTTTTCTTATGATGAACCTTTTGCTGATTTCTCTGGGTATCCAACTCTTTTTCTTTCTCGATGGACGAAAGAAAATGTTACAGTTGTTTTGAGTGGTGATGGAGGCGATGAGATTTTTGGAGGATATAAATTTTATAGGGAATTACGTGATTTAGAAAAAATTATAAATAAACTGTCAAATTATGTACCAAAAAAAATTCGGTTAATTTTATCAAAATTTAATATTAAAACACGCTTTAAGAACATAAATATTCTAATAGACAAAATTAGAAAATTTACAAAGATTTCTCTAATCAACAAAGAGCAACTTTTATTTAATTTTATACTTAGAGATAATATTTCAAAAGTAGGCGAAAGATATTTAAAAAAAAGATTGAAATATTGTTTATTAATTGGAAGTAATAAAATTTCAGAAGCATTTAGAATCTTTGATATGCTATACAGGAATTTACAAGATGATTTTTTAGTGAAGGTTGATAGAGCATCTATGGCTTATGGACTTGAAGTTCGTAGTCCATTTTTAGATTATAGATTCGCAGAGTTCGGTCAGAAGATACCAACTCGGTTGAAATTTAATAAAATAAATACAAAAATCCTAATGAAACAAATTGTCCAACACTTAGTACCTGAAGAAATATTAATTCAAAGAAAACAAGGCTTTACACCTCCAATTAGAAAGTGGATAATGAAAAATGAGTATGAAGATGATATTAAACATTCCTTGGATATAATAAAAAACCTGAATAAAGATATTTCTAATTACTATCAAGATAAAATTTTAAAAAAAAATTCTGACATTTTGAGAATTAAGCTTCTTTTACTTTATCATTGGTGGAATAAATGGATTATCCATATCCAATAGAAAAAAAATTTCTATGTTATTTAAGATGCATTATATTTCAAAATAAAATTTTCAATGGAGTATCATTTTTCTTCCATTGAAAGAAGTAGGGCCCCAATCCGATTTTTTGATATCAATGCAATTTGAATTCTTGAACCACATCTTAACTTCATCATGTGTGTGTGTGGATGCATAATAAGGTGTTATTGCATCAAAGATATCAAGCAAGCGCCATTGTTTATCGGAGATATTCACGTTTACAAATAAATATTTTTCCAAAATAGCTATGAAAGGTGGTCCAATTATCGGAAATCTTTTCAATCTGGAAAATATATGGTAAAGGATATAAGATGAGAAATATGAATACAAAAGCGCTAATAAATTTCCTGTTTTATCATTTAAAACTTTCTTTATTGTATTAATACACTTTCTATAAAACAAAACCGAGGGAAAATTATAAAACCCTTTTTTGAAATATACAGAACAAGCAATTCTCCCATCCTCCTTTATTAATTCACAAAGATTTCTGAATCCTTCT
This sequence comes from Candidatus Odinarchaeota archaeon, assembly GCA_048885285.1. Classification (GTDB taxonomy): domain Archaea; phylum Asgardarchaeota; class Lokiarchaeia; order Sigyniarchaeales; family SOKP01; genus Loki-b32. Next base: position 1,279 of record JBHLQA010000253.1, on the reverse strand, counting down.
TCTGGTGTTGGGATATGATGGAGAACACCAATAGAATAACCAAAATCAAAAAATTCTTTTTTAAAGGGCGGTTGGAGAATATCGCCTTGAATTATCAGAATATTAACATCATCTTGGAAATTCATCCGAGCTGATTCAACAGCTAAACTCAAATCAATTCCAACGGCAATCCCACCCCATGATCTAACCACATCAAGAAATCTTCCTGAACCACAACCATATTCTAAAACCTTCTTTCCCTTTATTTCATCTTTTTTAAAATGAGTAATCTTCTTGAACATTTTAGTGGTATAACCCTGCATAGATTTTCCGATATTTTCAGCTTCAAATTGTACTCGGGGCCATTTTTTCCATTCATATCCAAAACTTGATGAATAAAGTTCTTTCTTTACAAATCTTGGTATTCCACTAATAATTGGATAGCTTCTTTTCTCATCAACACAATTTAATGTCCCTGTTTTAACCATACCATTGTCATAATATTCTTCTATTGATAAGTGCAGCTCACAACCGTTTTTAGGGCAACAGAGAAAAGATAAAAATCTGGGATGCATTTTAATTCTTCCTTTAGTACTTTTCTAGATTTTTAACAATTATTTTATTATGATGTCGAGTCTGTAATATTTATATCTTTCAAGCACATAATAGTATTAAATATTGATAAAATTTAGAAAATAGAGATACAATTAGTAGAAAATTCATATCATTTTTAATATTTACTTATTAAAAGTGAAATTTTTTTTAAAATCTAGAATTTATCATATTTAAAGAAGAAATTAACTTTTAATCCTTTAATAATTGGACGTTTTTAAATTGAAAAGGAAAAATAATAAAAAAAAAAAACAACAACCTGAAGGGCTTAAATCAATTAAAAATTATAGTATGATTGCAAAGAATTATGATGAATACCTTAATTTTCAATTAGAAAAACATGCAGGTCATGAAAGTAAACACTCAAGATGGAGTAAAGGGCAGATTAGATTTATCGACAAAAACTTCTCAAAATTGGATAGATCTTTAAAAATAATAGATATCGCATGTGGTGATGGAGTTGGATTATTTCAATTTAAGAAATTAAATTTTTATAACGTTATAGGTGTGGAACTTAACGAGGAGAAACTAAATATTGCAAAAAAAATTGGATATAATGTTTTTAATTTAGATATGCATAATTTATCTATTTTTCCTAATAATGAATTTGATATTATATATTCTTCACACACATTAGAACATGCTTTTAATCCTTCTGAGGTATTAAAAGAGTTTTATAGAATTTTAA
>JBHLQA010000252.1:0-5499 GCA_048885285.1 Candidatus Odinarchaeota archaeon | reverse complement strand
AAAAATACCAAACCACTTAAATATTTTTCTTCATCCATCGCACATTTAGCGGCATTAAAAAAACACTGTTTTGCAGTTTCATAATCGCCTAATTTTAAGAAATTATTGCCAGCAGAATTAAATAATTTTGCTGCTCGTTTAAATGCCATTGCCTTATAAAGTTGCTCTGCTTTCATTAGTTGTTTTTCAGCATCTTTTCCCATATGTAATTCACTTGTAATTATAAAGTAATTTAAATTACAAAATTTATTTTAAAATAATAAGTTAAAAGAAAGATATAAAATTTCCAAATTAAGATAAAAAAAATGGAAATCAAATCCGAAACCTTTGCATGGTTAGTCTCTATTCAACTAATTTTTTCTTGAATAGGTCATTCTACTCGGTTTTTTTCTTCTTAGATTCATTCTTCTCTTTCTTTGAATTGATTGAATCTTTTAAAGGATTGCTTCCTAAATTCTGGATCGTTTCTGAAATACGAGTTGCTTCATCTTGAAACTTTTGACCCTCAGCTGCACTGCAATGAAACATTTGAATTCTTTTTGGTGAAATTCCAACTTTTTTTAAAATTTCTTGCGTATATGCGACATTTCTCTCGGCAATTATATTTCCAGTTTCATAATCACATTCACCTTTGTATCAAGCTCCAATTGCTACGCCATCTGCCCCTTTACCAAGTGCCCTCATCATCAAACTAGGAGTTACCCGTCCACTACAGTTAATTCTAATCGGTCTTAATGTTGCGGGGTATTGAGCTCTAATAGTACCTGCCATATCACCCGCTCCATATCCTCACTTCCAACATAAAAATGCTAAAATCTTAACATTTCCATTATTGCTCATTATTTACACCTCTTTATACCTCTTCTAAAATTGCGTCTATTTGTTTTTCATATTGAGGTTCACGATAATATCGAAGAGTTATAGCTTCTGAAGGACAATTAGCTAAACAGCTTCCACATCCCCTACATAAAATTTCATTCACCTCTGCACAATCTTCTTTTAGATTTATTGCATTATATGGGCAATTTAATTCACATAAACCACATATTGCACACCGTTCCTTGTCTACCGTCGCACGTATCAATGAAATACGGTATTTATCTTTAACCATGAGTCTTGCAAGTGAGGATGCCGCTGCTCTCCCTTGAGCAATAGATTCTACTATAGATTTTGGACCTTGACTTGTTCCTGCAAGAACAATTCCAGGAATTTTTGTATCGATTGGATTTAATCTAGCGTGAAATTCTTTAAAAAATCCATCCTGACTAGTCTCTAATTTTAATATCTTCTGAATTGATTCAACTCCTGTAGCTGGAACCATAGATGCGGAAAGTATAACTAAATCATATTCAAATTCTTTCAATCCACTTGAACCCAAAGTATTTTGCAAAACAATTTTTAAATTATGTGTGTCTGGATCTTCTTTTATCCTGCTAATATTCGTCCTAATATATTTTATTCCTTCTTTTCTTGATAATGTGAAATATTCTTCATAATCTTTTCCAGCAGCTCGCATATCCATATAAGCAACTGTAATATCTGCTTCTGGATAATGTTGTTTTATTAATTTACTATTTTTTATTGAGATCATACAACACACACCTGAACTACAGTAAGTATTCATGTTTAAATCTCTTGATCCAACACACTGAATGAAAATAATCCTCTTTGGTTCTTTCCCATCTGAAGGTCTTAACAAATGACCTATTGTTGGTCCATTTGGAGCTAAGATTCTTTCAAGTTTGAGTTGAGTAATCACATTAGGATATTTATTATACCCTAAATACCCTATTGGAGGCTCAAATTCATCCCAACCAGTTGCAACTATGATTGATCCGATTTCTAGGTCTATAATTTCATCTTTTTGATCAAAATCTATCGCATCTACTTCACACACACTTTCACATAATCCACATTTGATGCATCTATCCATATCTATTTGAGCCAAAGAAGGAACTGCCTGAGCAAATGCAAGATAAATAGCTTTTCTTGAATTCATTCCCTCATTGAATTCATTATATCCAAAAGCAGGACACGCTTCAAAACAAGCTCCACAACCATTGCAATCATTAGTAACATATCGCGCATTTTTCCTTGTTTTTACATTAAAATTACCTACAAATCCAGATACCTCTTCAACCTCACTATAAGTATACAAATTCAGTCCGGGAGTTCTTACTGCTTGAAGCATAACAGGACCTAATATTCATATGCTGCAATCATCTGTAGGAAATGTCCGATCCAATTTAGCCATTTTGCCTCCAATTGTAGGACTTCTTTCTACTAAATGTACTTCAAATCCTTCTTCAGCGAGATCGATACCTGCAGATAATCCTGCTACGCCTCCACCTATAATTAAAGCCTTCTTTGTAATATCAACTTCCTTAATGGCTATTTTTTCCAAGACAGAAGCTCTTGCCACCGCAGAACGAATAATATCTTCTGCAACTTTTTGAGCTCCTACTTTATCTTTTTTATGTACAAAACTAGAATGTTCACGAATATTAGCAAATTCTAAGTAAGATGAATCAGTACCCATTGATTCCAAAACACTTTTAAATACAGGTTCATGTGTTTTAGGAGTACATGATCCAACTACCAATCTATTCGCATTATTCTCAATCATTTTTTCTTTTATAAACTCCGCACCAGCTTCAGTACATAGACTTATGTAATCTAAAGCTTCAACTACTCCTGGAAGGGTTTTTGAAAATTCTACTAAGCTCTTAGTATCTATAGTTTCAGCGATGTTTATACCTCACTGACAAATAAATACAGCAATCCTAGGTTTTTCTTCGTCATATTGAACTGTATCATCTTTAGTTTCTACCATTGCCTAATACCTTTTATTCTTTTTTATTTTATTCCTCCTATTTGATAATTTTGATTTTATAACAATTCTAAATCATAAAATTAATTAAATAAATTTAAATTGTTTTAATAAAATGTTTCTTATAGTTAAAAATTATTTTTAAAATAAATCAATTTTTTAATATCTAAAAAGATTTGTCCTGTTGGAGATTTTTATGTTTTTTCAAGATGGTTCTGGAATGGCAGCCCCAGAACTAATTGGTATTACTATTGCTTTAATTCTTATAGATATTTTACTTTTAAAGCTTGCCTTAATTATTACCAATGCTCAAGAAAAAAGAAATATGAAATGGGTATTAAGTAGTTTTGGAATTCAATTAGGAATTGTTTTTTTTATTGGTTCTCCATTAATTTTATATGGGATGATCGGGGCTTTTGAGGGAGATGAAGGAATGATAATAATGGTGGTTCTATTTGCTATCTTTATTGATTTAAATGTAATAAATATTCTTCATAAAATAGGACTAAAAAGATCTCTAGTCGTTATGATTTTAGTTGTAGGTCCAATTGTTTTTGTTATATATTCACTTGGTAATTTTCTTGGTGGAGTTCTTCAATTTAGTTAATTTATTATTTCTTTATTGATCTTTTTATTCATTTCATTTATTTCATCTCGAGCTGCTTTTCCAAAATTTTCTTGTGAGAACTTATCGTTTTTATGGTATGCATAAATTATACCTCTTGAAGAATTTACAATTCCACCTAATCCATTCTTAAAAAATCCCATTTTAACGTCTCTGGCTTGAGCACCCTGTGCTCCATAACCCGGTATTAATATAAAGGATCTTTTAATAATTTCTCGTATTTTTTTTAATTCTTGAGGATAAGTCGCTCCAACAACAGCACCTAGGTTAGTGAAATCGGAAAATATTTTTAATTCACTACTCCAATTATTGATAAGCTCAGCGAGTTGAATATAATTTCTCTTTAAAATTTTCCTTTCTGCTTTATATTCAATAACATTATTAGGAACTCCTTCTAATTTTACGCTAAATAAATCTTGAAATTCTGCACTACTGGGATTGGAGGTCTTCAAAAGAATAAAAACTCCTTTATCTTTATATTCTAAAAAAGGTTTAACTCCATTAAAACCTAAATAGCCATTAATTGTGCATGCATCTGAATTAAAATTCTTAAACACTGAATATGCATATGCTTCAGAAGTGCTTCCAATATCATTTCGCTTCGCATCTAAAATTACAAGTAAACCATTTTTATGAGCAAATTTAATGGTTTCCTTTAATGCTTCTAACGCCTCATATTTTTCATAAAAAGCAATTTGAGGTTTAATAACTGGTATTAAGTCATAAGTATTTTCTATTAAACCTTTATTAAATTCGATTATGATTTCATTCGGTTCTTTTAATTCTTCAATTAAATATTGGGGTATTTCTCCCTCATGATCCATTCTTGGATCAAGCCCCATACACACTACACTTTTCTTTTCTCTTATTGCTCGGATTAAATCCTCTATAAAATTCATAATTAGCAAAATTTGATTTTTTTAAATAATATTGGTAATGCATTTAGTAATTATTGGCTATAAATGATCCAAATTTAAGAAATTTTTGGCAATAGATTCATTTCCAATTTTACTTTTAATCTGCTTGTTATATACATAATCTTTTAAAAATTTGAATTTAATGTTTTCTTTTCTTTAAATTCTTATTTTCTTCTTTCACCGTTTTCATTTCTTTATTGTTATTTAGAAATCATAAAAAACTTAGAAGCATCACAGATAGAATAGGAGTAAAAGTTGATGCGATTGAGTAAAAATGGTTTTATTGATTGGAAAAGAATTGTTTTTTAATTAAATAAGTGTAATATAACGATTTTAAACGGGATGCCAATGATGAATATTATCTCGTAATTATAGAGCTTATTCCATCATTTATGATCTAAGGGTAGCTATCATAATTTTTTCATCTAATAAAAAATTTAACGCACTTAAAGGATTTGGGAATGCTACATCGCTATTTGTGATACTTTTAATTGACGCACCTTCATTACCTATGATAACAATTCCTATAACCGCATTTTTAAGCATTAAAGCGTCATTATTTCCATTACCAACTGCGACGGTATACTCTTTTCCTAATCGTATTAATTCATTATTTTTTGCTTCAGCCTCCGTTATTCCTTGTGGTTCAATTTTGATATATTCTATATCTAATAATTTCGCAATTTTTTTGAGATTTCCTCTGGTATCAGCTGAAATTAAATAAATTTTATAATAATTTTTCAATTCATCAAATTTTAAATTTAATTCTGGTGAAATCTTCCCTTGAAATTGGATTGTCCCATTTATATCAAATATAATATTTTTAATTGTTATTATTCCATAATTTGGTATATTAATCTTTCTCATTTATAGATACAAAACCTTATTTATTCCCTTGAATTTAGCTCTATTTTGAATTAATAAATAATTCCCTATTTTCTTTGGGTGATTTCGATAAATTCCTTAGATTTTATGAATGTAATTTTTTTTTCTAAATCATTATCTTATATTCAGTAGTTAAGGGTTAGTTATCCCCTCATAAGTCAAAAAATAAATTTATTTGTACTACTTACTTGTCTTAATTCTGATTATAACTTTTGAATTTTTAAATAATAAGTTTTTCCTTC
>JBHLQA010000251.1:0-5524 GCA_048885285.1 Candidatus Odinarchaeota archaeon | reverse complement strand
TAAAGGAGTTTTTAATTCATGTGAAACTCTTGAAATTAAGTCCCTCCTAATTTGCTCTAATTCTTTTAACTTTGCAATTTCTTCTTTAATAAGAAGGTCTGCTTTTCTTTTCTCTGTTACATCCTCTATTACGATTTGTAATAAAGATTCTTCACCCACTTTAACTAATGTACTTTGATAGCTTATCCACGCTACATTACCATCCTTTTTATATAGCTCTATCTCTAAAGGAGGTAAAAATTCACCTTTTAAATTTTTCTGAAATCGATTAACCATTATAGGTACATCTTCAGGATAAATTGCTGAAAGATCTTTAAATTTATATCCAATTAATTCTTCTTGTGGATATCCAGATAATTTCTCAAATGCAGGATTACAATAACTTATTTTTCCTTGTTTATTAACTAGTACTATTGCAAATGGGCCTGATTCGATTAGATTCCGATATCTTTCCTCAGATTCTTTTAATTTTTGCTCTGCGAGTTTTCTCATTGTAATATCATTGATGAATGCAAATGAACCTTTAAAGTTCCCATTTTCATCTGTTATTGAAGTAGCATTTACACTGGTACTCAATACAGTTCTATCTTTTTTTATAAATTCAAGTTCAAACGTTTCTATCAAACCTTTCTCCCATTGATCCCGAAAAATGGCTATGATTTCACTCCTAGAGAGTTTTAATAATGAAAACACACTTCTCCCCATTAGTTCATCTCGATTATATCCAAGCATCTCGCATATTTTTGGATTGACAAAGATTATATAAGAATTTTCATCAATCGCCAACAAACCTTCTTGTGCATTTTCTACAAAGTTTCTATACTTTTCTTCAGATTCTTGTAATTTTTGTTTAGCAATTGTCTTTTCAGTTACATCCCTTATAAGTCCATAAAACCCAATTTTATTACCTTGAGAATCATATTTCAAATATACAGAGACTTCTGCTGTGATTTTCTCATTAGATTTAGTTATGAATTGATATAATAAATCAGTCCTAGGTTTCCCTGTTCTATAAACAGAATTAAATATTTCAAACACTGTTTTTTGATTTTCCTTATCCGTGACTTGTTTATAGTTTAGTTTCAATAATTCTTCTCTTGAATAACCTATCAACTCGCATAGTGATTTGTTACAATTAAGGTAATTTCCTCTTAAATCAACGTCAAAATAGCCTTCTTTAATGGTTTCAATTATCCTTAAAAATTTATTTTGAGGTAAATCCACTTTTTTACATACCTTATTAGTTTTCTAAGGTGTTTCGATAAAAAATGTATTATTCCAATTTATTTCATTGGAATCTCTAGAGATTTAATTTTTTCTATAAACCTAATGAAAAATTTAGTATTTAATTTTTACAATTCGGAAAAAAAGTTTTACTTCTAATATTTATTTATTTTAATAAAGTTATCAATATAATTCTTAATAGAATTTATGAAATACTGCTTTTTCTTTTATTTTTAGAAATGATAAGAATTAAAAACTTAAGTATGTTGTATTTCATACAGATATAGATATATAGCTTTTTTTAATGAAATAATGAAAAACTCAAAAAAAGACTACCAAAAGATTTTAGGTTCTATTCAAAAACCTGTATTAGGAGAAGCAGGTAAGACTGGAACTTGGAGCTCAAAAAAGCCACATATTGATTTAAATAAATGTATCCCTGCAAAATCTGGAAAATCTAGTTGTTTTAATTGCTGGCTTTATTGTCCTGAAGCGGTTGTGACGAGAACTATCCCTCCTCAAATAGATTTAATTCATTGTAAAGGATGTGGTATTTGTATGGAAGAATGTCCCGTAAACGCGATTACTATGGAGGAGGTGAAATATTAATGGGTGTAATTGAAAATCAAAAGATTAATATAGATAATGACATAAAAATAATAACAGGAAATCATGCAGCTGCACATGCTTTTAGACAAGCTAGAGTTGGTGTTGTCTCCGCTTATCCAATTACACCTCAGAGTCCTGTGGTTGAAAAAATTGCTGAATTTATAGCAAATGGGAAATTAAACGCTAGGTTTGTTAAAGTGGAATCTGAACATTCAGCATTAGCAGTATGCTGTGCAGCTTCTGCAACAGGTTCACGAGTTGGCACAGCAACTTCTGCTCATGGTCTGGAATTAATGTACGAAATGCTGCCTTGGGCAGCTGGGAATAGATTACCTATTATAATTAATTTAGCGACAAGATCCCTGGGTGCTCCCTGGTCCGTTTGGACAGATCACTCTGATTTTGTTACAATAAGAGATGTTGGTTGGATTCAGTATATGTGTGAAAATAATCAAGAAATCTATGATACTAATCTTCAAGCATTCAAAATTGCTGAAGATTCTCGCGTTTTTCTTCCTTCTATTGTTGCTTATGATGGGTATATACTTAGTCATACAATGATGCCAGTTAAACTTGAAAATCAAGAAAAAGTTGATGAATTTTTACCCCCTATAAATCATCATATTAATTTATCTGATATTTCAACAATAAAAGGTATAGATCCAGTTACTACTCCTAATATTATTAAAAGAACAGAAGGAACAGCTCCAGGTTATTATGAATTTCGATATTCCCTTCAAAGATCCTTAGAAAATTCAATTGATATTATTAAAGAAGTCCACGATGAGTTTACTAAAAAATTTGGGAGATCCTATGGAAATGGAATATATAAGACTATTCAAACGGAGGATGCTGATACAATCATCTATGCTATGGGTTCAGTTGCTTCTCAAGCTAGAGTTGCAATTAAAAAACTAAGAGCAGAAGGACTAAAAATTGGAATAGTAAGTCTTAAATTATTTAGACCATATCCATATGAAGATTTAAGGGATTTCTTTAAGGATAAAGATAATATTATTGTGTTCGATAGAGATATTGGATATGGATATGAAGGTGTTTTATCTTATGAATTAAAAGCGGCACTTTATAGTTTAAAAAAGAGACCTAATATTAAGGGCTTTATTGTTGGTTTAGGGGGTAGAGATGTAAAAACAGAACATATTATTTCTGGAGTTCATAAAGCTTTAAATCAATTCAAACAAGGCATTTTTACAAATAAAACAGATTTTTTAGGTTTAAGACTAGATGAACTGAATAATTATGATGAATCTAATTATTTTGATTGTAGGTGAAAAATAATAGTAAATGTTATGGATCTTCCTGAAGAAGAATTTATTTATCCTGGCACTCGTGCATGTGCAGGATGTGGTATGGCATTAATATATAGAATTGCATTAAAAGCATTAGGAGCAAAAACACTAGTAACTGTACCAGCATCTTGTTTAACAGTTTTACATGGTATGCAGGGATTCTGTTCCACGAAAGTTAGTGTGTATCATACGCCTTTTGCAACCACAGGAGCTTCAGCCTCAGGAATAGTAGCTTCATTAGAAGATAAAGGCTTAGAAAATGAAATCACAGTACTCGCTTTTGCTGGAGATGGAGGCACAACCGATATAGGAGTACAAGCTCTGAGTGGAGCTGTTGAAAGAGGGACAAACTTTATATATGCTTGTTATGATAATGAAGCTTATATGAATACGGGTGTTCAGCGGAGTGGATCAACTCCATATGGAGTTAAAACGACCACTACACCTGAAGGCAAATTAAGTCATAAAAAAGATATGCCAAAAATATTAGAAGCTCATGGAATTCCCTATATTACAACTGGCATTGCGTCTTATCCTTTAGATTTATATGAAAAATTTAAAAAAGCACGATCTATTCATGGCTCAAAATATTTTCACATATTATCGCCTTGTCCACCTGGATGGGGCTATGACCCTAAAGATACTATATTAATTGGGCGGTTAGCAATACAAACAGGCTTTTGGATCTTATATGAAATTGAAAATGGAATATTTAAACTATCAAAACCAAGCAGCAGATATTTAGATCCTTTAAAGCGTAAACCTATAGAAGAATATCTCAAAGTTCAAAAAAGATTTAGTGAGATGACTCAACAACAAATTGAAGTATATAAAGTCTATGTAAATAACATGTGGAAAGAGATAAAAAGAAGAATAGAATACCAAAACTAAATATATATCTCATTTTCTTTTTTTTTTTCAATAAATAAGTATTTTCTTATTGTTTTTAGAAAAAATTAAAAGTTAATTCTATTTAAATTAACTAGTGGTTTAATGATTAGAACCTTTATATTTAATGAGGATAAATCTCAGTGGTTAGAAGAAGAAAATACTTTACTAGCCCATGATATTTGTATAATTTTAGATGAAGAAAACCAAATTATCTATTTTTGGAGCGGTCCAAAAAGCAATAAAGAAAAAATTAGAAGGGGATATAAAAAGATTAAAGAATTGATCTCTAATTTTTCTAATCTAAACCTCCAACTTATTATGACTGAGAGTAATTTTCCTCTTGACATTCAAAATAAAGTTAATTTATTGCTAGAATCTGTTAAATCGGGAGATGAAAGCATATTGAGATTCAGCAGGTTCACAACTATTAGAATTTATAGTATTTCAATTATAATTTCTATTTTTTTACCAATCCTATTATTCATATTTTTAAGCTCATCGTTAACTTGGAAGATATCTAATGGAACGTATGAAGTTCAAAGTTCTGTCTATGATTTTTGGATTGATACTTCATGGTTAATTAATTTGATCACTTTATTTTTTTTTTCTTTAAATTTAATAATTGGAATTATTGAATATGAAAAACAAGTCATAATTTTTTCTTTAAATGGGCTCATTCTCTCAATTGGGGTATTAATATACTTGAATCAAGGGATTTTTTTGTTTCTATTTCAAGAAGGTTCGACTCTAACTATTTACTATATATTACAGCAGGATATAATCATCTTTTTATTGATAATCTTAATAGCCATACTGATTTATGAAATCCCAAATATATATAAATTAATAACTTTTTTCAAGACTTATCGAAAATTCATCTTTTAGCTGAAAATGATGTGAAAGTAGCAAATCTTCTTACTAAATTGGAAAAGGAAGATCTTAGGATACTAATGGCAATTGAAATTGGAATGAAAAGATCTGAATATGTTACAGTAAGTAATATCAAATTTTATTCAAGATACAAAATGGAAGAAACACTCTATCGTCTAAAAAAAGTCCATAAACTTGGATTAATAATTAGAGACGCTTCTAAGCATGAAGTCGCCTACACACTCAACTCCAGAGCATATGATCTCCTTGCTTTGCATACATTAGTCGAACAGAACATTATAAGTCAGTTGGGGCCATTAATAGGTAAAGGTAAAGAGTCAGATGTCTATAGTTGTATGAATGATGATGGAGATATTTATGCTGCTAAAATTTACCGAATGGGAAGGACTAGTTTTAAAAATATTAAACAATTAAGAGATCTTATAGGAGAAAGAGGACATTTATCATGGCTTTATATTAATAGACTTGCAGCAAAAAAAGAATATGAAGCTCTTGAGAAAATCTTTACACTTAAATTGAATACTCCAAAACCAATTGCTTATAATAGACATATAATCATTATGTCATATTTGAGAGGAAAAGATTTAGTTTACTATAAA
>JBHLQA010000250.1:0-5540 GCA_048885285.1 Candidatus Odinarchaeota archaeon | reverse complement strand
TTAATTGAAAAGTTGTATGAGTTCCTTAAAATCATTAAAATTGGTATAATAATAGAAAATAAATAAAAAGCAGATAAATTAATTGATATTATAAATATATCGAAATTAATATTAAAAGAAACGAGTCCTGAACTTAAAATTATACTAATGGAATATAGGACTATTGACAAATTAGAAAATATTAATCGCTTAAAAGTATATTGTTTTTGAACATAAGAAAGTATAATAAATCCTGTAATACTAATACCAATAATTATATTGCATAGAGTAATAATCCTAAGTCTGATAATATAATTTTGGTTAATAATTCCTAATTTATCTATTATACTACTATTATATATATATATAAACAATGGATATAAAACACTCAAAATGAAAGTAGCAAAACTAACAACTAAGCATTTTAATGTGAACTTTTCTATAAAACTTCTAAAATTATTCATATTATTCCCTTCGATAATGATATTTATTATAAAATTCCACACGTAGGACAAAAATCTTTAAATTTAACCTGAAAGGGCACTAATTTATAATATAAGCTTCCTCCTATCTCAATATCCAATAAAGTCCTTATTCCTTTAGTAGCATTGATATTAGTCAAAAAATTTTTTAAGGAGTTATTATCAAAATTGCTTTTATTCCCAATAAAAAAGTCTTCATAACTCTGACCAGCAGGTATTCTATTATAAATTTTATTTTCTTGGAATACTAACAATCTTTTTTCTGTATTATTATAATTTTCAAAAAATAATACATATTCAATTATATTGACATATAATTCATTAATATCTATGAAGGCGTTATTATCAATTCTAAAAGAAAATTCAAGAACTGGATTTTGAACCTCTAAATCAGAATAATAATAACCATTAGGAATTCTTATACTTCCAATAGTATTTAATAATGAATTTGAAATTAATATAAATACAAGTGAATACGTTAACCCATAAACTAAAATAATCGTTAATAGAATAATACTTATAAACTGAGATCTTTTCATTAACTTTAATCTTTTTATTAAACTCATTTTAATTACTTTTTATTTAATTTTTCATAATTTAAAAAAAAAAATATATAATTTTTCTCATTATTTAGAAAGCCGCACCTAGTCCTAAACCTAATTTATAACCCATTATTGATAAGCCGATTAAACCTGCTACGAAGAGAGAATGAATATAAATCGAATAGCTTAATTGGAACACTTTTTCAGAAAAACCGCTGTCACTTAATGAGTATTTCTGAGCAATCCAACCTGAGTTTAGCATCCAAATTGCTGAATAGACTCCGAATAGTGTAGGTAATGCTGTAAAAATAGTTGTTACAAAATATAAAATGTCTTCAATAAATTGATCAACTGGTAAAAATCCCACTGTGAGCATTATCAAAGTCTTTACTATTAAAGATAGTTTCAATAAGAAGGAAGCGCTGTTTTGAATTGATTCAAAAATGTTTTTTGCATTACTATCCATTACTACGCATGTTTTCAACATTAAAAATAAAAGCATACATGCTATTGAAAATCCAAGTAATCCACCAACATCATCACTTTGCATTAATGAATAAATATAAATCCCCATAGGTACAATAGTAACACCTAAAGCAGCAAGACCTAAATATAATACTTTGTCTGAACATCTTGAGAAAGCTAGTCCTTGAATAACAGTAAACAATGAAATTGGCATAATACCAAATAACCCTAGAGTAAATGATAATGCACTTGACGTTTCTCCAAGAAAGTTGAATACATGGAGAGCTTTTAAAAAACCTATAAGAAAGTTGACTTGGATATTGGAATCTGGAAAATCAATCTCAACATTATTAACTCCATATTCTAAATCTTTACCTGTTATTTCAAAGTAATATCTTTCCTCTGTTCCATCTGAAGAGACATAATATTGAGTAAAGTTATATTGTTTTGTGTTGTCTTCCTTTGTAAAAGTTATGATTGGTATGCTTGAAAGACCATCTCCATTGTAATCAGATACTTTTATATGATATCTAATAATTGTATCAGATGTAATAAACTGATTATCTCCATTTAAGATATATGAACTGATTTCTGCGGTGCATTCATCAATTGGTTTAACAACTGGACCATGATAATGAGATGATTCATTAGAATCAGCTTGAAGACAGTAGACCATGTCACTTGTACTAGTTAAAGCTTCAAAATAATATTTAAAGCTCCCTATTTCAGAAGATGTATAGCCTAGATCTGTAAAATTCAAAATAGCGAAATATTCAACTGGATTGCTATAATTAGGTGATACATCAGTCGATTGCATTTCAAATTTTTTGATACCCATTGTATTAGATTTCCCTACTCCAAGAGTCATCTCTGCTGGGATCAGACATATACTAATATTTAAGGGTGTTGTTTCGCTGATCATATCCCACCATTGTATAAAAAAATAAAAGTTGTCATTTATCCATCCATTTGAATCATAATAAGAAGCATTGGATTTAGATATTCTCGGATTTATTAATAGTTCAGGACTGTTTGAAGTTGCGGGACCAACAAAATAGTCATTAGTTGGATATATTGTAATATTATTTGAAAAACTGTCCTTGGTTGTATAAAAATAGTGCCATAGTCCTTCTTCATAACTAGAGAAATCAATTGTATAATTAAAAACAACCCCAGTAGGATCTGAGTAATCTGGATTTTCTGTTTCGGTTTCCATCTGATAATAATCTAATATTGTCCCATTAGGTGAGATTAAATGCAAACGTACACCGTATTGAGAATTAGGTTCTTCAAAATTGGAATCATAAAATTTGGTAAAAAAGTTAAAAGATGTCCATTCAATTGTGGTATTTGAAAAGCCATGATCAAATAGAATTGGATCAGTTTCTATGGAAGCCGCTGCTAAATCAGGCTCAGAGTATACTTCATAATTTTCATCATTAATTACTCCTTGTTTCTTCTCATGAACTTTAAAATTATTTTGCATTGTCTTTTCAGTGATTAAAGGAAAGTATAAATCAAAAAATTCCCAATAACCCCATTCTATCCAAGATTCAGTTCTAATTGTTGTTCCAGAGGATATTATCTGATAATAACCTATACATTTATTCACTCCATATGATACCCAAAGATCTAAGTTCAAAGTCGGAAAAATTGCTCCAAATGCACTTAATGCTAATAAGGGTAAACCTATCGCCAATATCTTAATACTTATAAATAACATTTCTATTGCAAGTAATATATAGAAAAATATAAGTAATACAGCTCTAACTATTAACCAAAGTACATGAGCCAAAATTGGTAGAAGGGTCATTTTTATTATTTCACAGACAAATATCACGATTAATGCCACGATGATTATAGCAAGCATTAAAGCGGTAATGATAAGTCCCGCGATAAACCCACCAAGTACTTTTGCTGGAGCCCAGAGCCAATCATCATAATCTTTCGGTTTGCTTCCTTGCTCTGAATTTTCAAATTCACAGAACCACGGAATAAATTCCAGTACTGAATGAGGTAAGTTCATCATAGTTGCAGAAGTACCGTTTATTTTCGTGGAGCACCATGTATAAAGTACAGCTTCTTCTTCTGTGGTATCATTTATTATGCAGGTAAGCACTAAATCTAAGAGATCTTCAGCATCACCAGCAGTTATATCAAATCGAATCATGATAAAGTCAATTTCTTCAGTTGCCTGTTCTGAAAAGCTTTCCCTATCTACCGCAATAAATTTGAAAATGTCCTCATCATCGCTGTAGAAAAAGGTCTCTTCAAGGCGTTCATTCTGGATATAACCATTTAATACCGTCTCTGTGAATAGATCGGTTGGTACTACAATGTTATTAACTCCCTTTACAAAAGGAGAGGCGCTGGAAGGCGTATCGGTAATATGTAACTGAATAATATTCATCTTTTGCTGGTCTTGATAATGCCCATTAAAAGTCTCATTTATTCGATGAATGGCTATAGTATTTGCTTTTTCAATTCCGATGGTCTCAACTTTTACTTTAGCCTGACATACAAGGTTAGACCCGTCATATTCGGCAATGATTAGTGTATCAGAAGTTCCTGCTAAGCCCACTTCATAATTTTTCATGCCTTCGATAACCTTTCTATCCCATATCTTTACAAATAGAGCTTTTCGGTCAACTTGCCAGAATTCTAAGTCAAATTGCATATTATCATCGGTTGAGTCAAGAATTCTGCTGTCATCGTTAATATCCACATAATAATGAAGGTCAAGATTGCTTCCATGAGTTCCATCGTAAAATGCCGACCATAAAGAACCATCCGCTACATCCGCTTTCTTCTTGGGAGTAATAAAGCAATAATCCTGTCCATCATCTCCTGTAAATTTAACCACGATTTTAATCTTGTATTGTTTAGGATGAGACGCAGACACAGGACTAATTTTTAGCATGACATCCCGTTTTGGATCTCTGTCATAACAGTCCCAGACTCCATCTGCATCCGTGTCTTCGCTTAGAGGGTTGGTCTCTTTCGTGAAAATTTCATAATGGTCACTCCAGCCATCACCATCAGTATCTTTTTTAGCAGGGTTAGTATACCAAGCTTTGTTATTTGTATTATTCGCCTCAACAAATGTATCAGTATAAATATAGAATTCTGATAAGGTAAATTCACTGAACTCAAGAGCATTTTCATCAATGATAATTTTTAGGTTATAATTCCCATAATATTCGGTAATATCTTCGTTATTTAGGCTCGTTGTTAGATCAATTGATGTTTGATATGAAAATGAGGAAATATTGTTGAAATTTGAGAAATAATTGATTAAAATGGCATCATCTATATTACAATTAATCTCTTCTTTAAGTAGTTGAATGGTAATATTGCCATTTCCTTCAGGGATTCCTTCTGAATCTACTTTCAGATAGAGATCCGCATCATCCACTAATCCGATATAGGGAATGGTAAGTGAAAATTCATCATACGTGTCAGGATTATCATCCACAGTAAGGTTATCATACATATAGCTGTCCTTGAAATCTATGGTGTCATAGCCCCTGACCAAAAGCCCTGTCTCAACACCATCCATGATTCCATCGTTATCATAATCTGCTTTATTCGGATTTAAGTAGCCTGTAATATCTACTTCAAATTGTTCTAAGATTGCTCCTGTGCCCGTTTGATCAACTGTAATCATATAGTCACCGAAATAATTGAGCCCCGCATTTTCGATAAGCTCTCGAATATCTACTACCTGAGAGAAGTATCTCTCTCCCTGAGTATTATTTTGATATAATAAAAGATTATCATCTTGCTTATAGAGGGAAACCGTTAAATCTGGTATATTCTGAATTCCATAGACCTTATCATCTTGAGGCTCGTTAATTGCTTCTCCAAACGCAATGGTAAAGGCAACTTGAGCCGCAGCTGCTTTTTCACAGTTCGTTTCAAATTTTATAGATACAGGATCATCTAAGTCAAACCGATCTTCTGTTGCTACATGATAATTTTGCATTTCCGCGGTGTCAGCTAGGAAATCATGGTCAGAATCTGCACTCAGCGGGTTAGTCTTAAATGCCCAGCCAAAGTACTCATCCCCATC
>JBHLQA010000249.1:0-5562 GCA_048885285.1 Candidatus Odinarchaeota archaeon | reverse complement strand
TCAAGAGAATGTAGAGATCTTGGAATGCCACTCATTGCTATGATGTACCCACGAGGTGAAAATATAGAAAATGAGCATGATGTCGAATTAGTTAAGGTAGTGGCAAGAATCGCAGCGGAATTAGGGGCAGATATCGTAAAAACAAATTGGACCGGTGATCCGGACTCTTTTAAAGAAGTTGTCGATGGGTGTATGGCTCCCGTCATAATTGCAGGAGGGGAAAAAACAGATATTAAAGGAATCTTGGAAATAACAAAACAATCAATAGAAGTTGGAGGGGCTGGTGTTGCATATGGGAGAAATGTCTTTCAAGCAGATGATCCTACCAAATTTGTCAAAGGGCTATATATGATTGTCCATAAAAACTACGAAGTAAATGAAGTGATAAAAGAATTAAATTTATAGTTCTAGTGATATTTATAAGGAAGCATGAAAAAAGAATTTGAATATCTATTATTTTTTTGTCATAATGTATTAGTCTTTTATAACCTCAAATAAATGAAAAATTAAGGTACCATCAGCCATTTGGATTGTCCCAATAAAATTTAAATCATCTTCTTCTTCGATAATATCTCCAGTACCAATAAATCGGAAAAATCGTTTCTCAAACTTGTTGTTTGGATTTATTAATGCCCATAAGGTAGGAGTTCCTCTTTGAACATCAAAGTTTAATAATTTAGCTCCTTCTGGCATTTCAAGTACAAAATTTACTTCTTGAGTGTTAATTGGGTATTTCCAAATTTTTTGTGGCATTTAGATCTCAAAAGATTATAAGATAAGTATCTATTTAAATTGTATTCTATTAATAATGCCAATTTTTAGCTTTTTTCATAAAAAGAATTGGAGAAATATAATAAAATTGATTAAAAAATCTTGAAAAATAAAAATTTGGCTTTAAATTAATTAGATTAACTTTGCGATTTTTTCACAGGTTCGCTTACAATCTAAAAATATTAACCCCAATCGTACATCCTTCGTTGTAGAAACAGTTAATACAGCGTTAGGCCCAGCTTGTAGGACTAATAAGTAGCCATCGCTTCCCTTTACATATAACTGGTCAAATTCTCCTTTTTCCATCTCTATAACTGATCTTTCTGCTAAGGAGAGTAACGCAGCAGTCATAGCAGCTATCCTTGTCTCATCTACTCCTTGAGGTAATGCAGAGGCGATAGGTAAACCCTCAGCAGAAACAATTGCAGCAGCTTTTACTTCTGGTATTGCTGCTAACAGTTTTTTCAATATATCATCTAAGTTCTCAGTAGTTGGTTCCAAGTTCATCATTTTTTTTAATAATTTTGAGGCTATACGATAGGTATATTTCCTTATATAATATTAGATATAATTAACTTATTTTAATTTTATTTATTTTTTTTGTTTTGTAAATTCTATTAAATTATATTATTATTTCTTTATTAATTAATTTTTGAAATTTTTGTAAAAAAATACCTTAAGAACAGTTATTATTTTTAAAAAGTCTCTATTTGTAGTAATTATCATAATTATTATTTAAATATTTTAGTGGTTTCTATCATTGCATTAATATTTTTAGGTGTACAATGCTGATTAATTTGTTGTGTTGGAGAAATAGCTAAAAAGCAATTAAATTTTTTTGATTTTTTAATTAATTTAATAACATAATTTCTTACCTGTTCTGGAGTTCCAAAAGATAATAGGGAAATATCTAAATTACCAATAAAGCAGATCTGATCTTTATATTTTTTAAAAAGAGAAAAAATATCTACCCCCGAATTAGGTTCTAGGCTTTGAACGCCATCAAATCCTAAATCTATAAAAATTTTAATCATTTCGGAGATATATCCATCAGAATGAATTATAACGTTCTGTCTTTTTTTTTTAATGATATTAATAATGTTCTTATATTTTTCGAAAAATAGATGGAGCCAAATTTCTGTAGAAATAAAGGTTCTATTTTTATATCCATAATCATCTGCTATTAAAAAATTCTCAACTCCTGTATTTTGAAGCTCTTTTATTAATTTACGTAGATAATCTGAGAAAAAAGAAACTATGGTTTCTATAAATTTAATATTTTTCTTTAAGCATTTAGCAAAATAATAAAAGCCCATTGATTGCCATGTTTTTTCAAAAAGACCAGGTAAAGAGATGATATATGTTAAATCTTGTTTTTCCTTAGCTAAAAATTCATTTAAATTCTTTAATTTTTCTTTAGAAGGTATTTTTAAAAAATCCCACTCTTCTAAAATTTTCTCTTCTCTAAAAACACCTTCCCAGGAATACCAATCTTTTTTGTAAATTCGTCCCCATCCATCTACTCTTCTTTGATCATCTATAGCATAACCACCTTTTCCCCTGCGGAAATCCCAAAGAGAAATGGCATCAAACCCCATCTGTTTAATAATATCATAATTTTTTAAATTCAAAACATATTCCGTATTGTTAGTTTCTATTTTATAACTCTCGGTATATTTATCAATAAATTCTCTCTCGGGGTATCCTGTACAATACAATGGAATTGGTGTGAATGATTCTCTTTTTAATACTTTGATGAAATTATTTCTTGGAAGAGTCATTTTTAAAGCTAAAGTAATTAATAGATTATTAATTATAAAAATAATTAAGAATATTCTTTGCTTGATTTATTATGGACTATTGGGGAGTTATTGATAATCTTTATAATGTAACATTATCTTTTACTTTCTTTATTCTAATGATCTTGATGTTTTATATAGGGCGAAAAGGGATTAAAGGAAATAATAAATATGGGGGAATTTCTACGATAATCTGCGGTGTTTGTTTTTTGATTTTTGGATATTATAATTCAATTGTTAGATTTTTTCCATATCCATTTAATGGGTTTATGATTTGGTGGATTTGGATTAATTTATTAATGAATTTTACTTTTATTGCGATAGTTAAGAAGACAATAAAGAAAATGGATTTTGATAAAAATAAAGTAGATATTAATGAAGGAAAAAAACATTCTTTACAAAGGTATATTGAAAAATTATCTAATGAAAGCCCCTACCGTGAAGATTTACCTGTTAAAAAAGAAATGATAAGAAAAAGCTTTCATTTGATGGGATTCCTCCTTATTTTAAGTTATTTTGGTTTTTTTACACTTCTGTATCCTATAGCTCGTATAATTAATGATACTTTAATCGTTATATTTAATCAGATTCCTCCTGTTTATGAAATAATATGGGGTCCACTCTCTTTATATCCATTTGGTTCAGGAGACTTTCAAGCTATTATTTATCTAATAATGATGGGATTGATTGGTTCATTAATATTTGCAATAATAGCTGATATTATTAGAGTTATAAGGGGACCAGAATACTCAATTTTCAATTATTTAACACATTCTATGTTAAGAAATAAAGAGATAAATGCAACTGGACCACAAATCTATATTATTACAGGATTTATCTTTTCTTACATGCTTTATATGGCAGGT
Source organism: Candidatus Odinarchaeota archaeon (assembly GCA_048885285.1). GTDB lineage: Archaea > Asgardarchaeota > Lokiarchaeia > Sigyniarchaeales > SOKP01 > Loki-b32. The sequence goes on along the minus strand of JBHLQA010000249.1, from coordinate 2,126 downwards.
ATAATACATATCTTAGTGTTCTTTACAGGACTTCTTGTAGCTTGCCTTTCAGACGCAGCAGCTGCTTTGATTGGAAAGAGATATGGAAAGCATAAAGTAACTGTAAGAAGTAAGGATACTAAATCTATTGAAGGTTTTTTAGCAGGAATGATTGTTGCATACGTCATTGGATTAATTCTTGTAGGTCCTATATATGCAATAATTGGAGCGATAATATTCTTCATTACAGATTATTTTCCAATTTATACAGCAGATAATATTTTAAATCCCATTTTTATTCCTTTAGGTATACAAATCTTCATATTTTTATTAAGACTACCAGTAGGATGGTTTTAGCTTTTACCATGTGTGATTTGATAGATACGCTGAAATATATAAAACTAGCAATTTTTGATTTAGACGGGGTAATATACCGTGGAGAAACGTTAATTCCACCAGCAGATAAAATAATTAATAAACTTAAAGAGCACTCTATTAAAGTAGTATATAATTCTAATAATTCTACGGCAACTAGGCAGACTTATGTAGAGAGATTGAAAAAATTTAATATAATTAGTAAGCCCTCCGATTTTTATACTAGTGCTTCGATTACGTCTGCTGAAATCTCAAAATTGAAGAAAAATGCGAAAATTTTTGTTATTGGAGAAATAGGTTTAAGAGAAGAATTACATTCATATGGTCATAAAGTCATTACTGAACCGTTAAACATTGAAGAAATTGATTTTGTTATTGTTGGACTCGATAGAGATTTTAACTATCATAAATTAGCAGTTGCTCAAAAATGTATTTTAGAAGGTAAAGCTAAATTTTATGCGACAAATACAGATTCTACATTACCTGTTGCCCGGGGACTCAAACCTGGATCAGGTGCAATGGTAAGTGCCCTAATAACTTGTTCAAATACATATCCAGTAAGAATATTTGGAAAACCCGAACCATTTGGCATAAAGATGATATTAGATGATACTCATGTGTCTGCCAAAAATGCATGTATTTTCGGAGATAGATTAAATACTGATATTTTGGCAGGAAATCGTGCAGGGATAATAACGGTAGCAGTGTTAACTGGGGTTACTTCTCGAAAAATGATAGAAGAATTAAAAAATAAGTCGAGAATTTCTGAAAAATTTGATATAAATTTAATTCCTGATTTAGTTATTAATGATTTGAGTGAAATTATTAAAAATTAATTTATGTTTTGACCAATTTTTGTTATAATAGTCCTGCTTTTAACATTACTAATCTAGTAATTTCTTCAAATATATCTTTAACATTTACACCATTCTTCGCAGAGCATTCAAGATAACCAAAAAGATTATTTTTTTTAGCTAATTCAAAAGCTTCTTCCCTAGAAACGGCTCTTTTATATTCTAAATCTAATTTACTTCCTACCATAAGAACGGGATATTGGTGTGTATCTCCTTTATAACCTTGCTTAAAGATTTCAATCCAATCGTCAAAATTCTTTAGACTAGTATATCTTGTTATATCAAATATAAAGATACCCCCAGCAGCTCCTACAACATAGCTAGGCATAAGAAATCTAAACCTATCTTCACCTGCAAAATCCCATATTTGCAAACTAACTTGTTTTCCATCAATATCTATCTTTTTAACGTGGAAATCCACTCCAATAGTTATAACACTATCGCTCTTAAAAACTCCAGTTAAATATCGGTTTATTAGCGTGGTTTTACCAACACCGCCATCTCCGAAAAACACAATCTTAAACATAGCATCTGCCATTAGTATACATCACCAGAAATCATACTTTTTTGAAGATAATACACTTTTTAGTAGGAAATTTGATATTTATTTTTATTATTTTTAAAGAATCAATCTTTAATCTTTTTTGTTGATATTGTAAAATTTTTTTTATAAATATAATATAATAGATTTTTAAAAATAATTGTTTTTAGATATTTATAAATATGTTTAATGAAAAAAAAAGGGTAATTAAGCTTTATGTTAATATGGAAAAGATAAAAATTTTTAATCTTTGATAGCTTCGTGGTCATTAATAATAAATCCATCTTTATCAAGTTGCTGTCTTTCAAAGACATTGATTTTTGTAAAATATTTTATTTTAATTGGGACTCCTTCTTTGTAATCTTTTACTTTTTCAT
>JBHLQA010000248.1:0-5570 GCA_048885285.1 Candidatus Odinarchaeota archaeon | reverse complement strand
CTCTCTTTGAGCAATTTTTTAATAGTATTGATAGTATCTATAATCATAGATGTATATTGGAATGTAATTTTTATCATCTAAATCTCTTTTCTAATGTTTTTTGATGTATAGCGAAAGCTAAAAAAAGAAATCCAAATCCAAATCCTATAAGAATTAAGATATCGATTAGTAATCCGAAAGATCCAAATGCACTGACTTCTCCTAATCCAACGTTTAATATATCAAGACAATATGTAATTGGAGAAATTATAGCAGTTGCAATTGAATCAATTGGCATAAATAATGGGCTGATGAATAATATAGGAAATTTAATAAAAATTTGTAAAATCATTGTATTCCCAGGATTTCTTGTTGGTGGAGAAGAGATTATCAAACCAAAACTGGAAAAAACCAACGAAGCAAGAATCATACCAGTAATCATTATAAAATAATTAATGACTAATCCGCCTGATAAGAATATTATTCCTAAAATCAAAGGAACTGATGAGAATAATAAGCCGTATATAAATGAACCCCAAATGCTGCCAATTAATATTGTTTTGATTGAAATTGGATAAGTAATCAAACGCTCAAAAGTACCACGAACAGTCTCCCATGGAAAAATTATTGGTCCCAATGAAGTCGAAGTTAAGAAAAGAACCATTGCTATTATTCCAGAAATAAGATATGCTGGTGTTATGTCCCTTCCTATGGTGAAAGCAAAAAATAATATTATTGGAAAAAAGATCCCTTGAATCAATACAGGTGGTTTATTATAATAAATTCTTAAATCTTTTTTAGTAATTATAAAAGATCTCTTTAGCTGAGTTTTAAAAGTATTAAACCTAGATTCTTTAGATAATATGAATTCCTCCCTAATTTTTAACACCTCTTTCAATGATTTTTAAAAATGCATCTTCTAATTTTGGTTGATGTGTATTTACCTGTTTTATAATTAAGTGATTTTGTTTAACGAAATCTACAATTTCACAAATAGCTTCATGAATATCTTCAACAATTATGTGAAAACCTTCACTTTCTTCCTGAACCTCTCTTACAGTATTTAATTCTTCAATTTTTGTTCTATTTACTCCATTAGCAAAATAAATATCGATAGCCTTATATTCCTGAGTTAAAGTTTTTAGGTTTTTTGGAGTATCTAAGCTAATAATTTTACCATGATTAATAATTGCAATTCTATGACATAATTCATTTGCAACTTCCATATCATGGGTTGTTAAAAAGATTGTTACTCCTTTTTCATTGTACTCTTTAATTAATTGTTTTATTATACGAGCAGATTGTACATCCAATCCACTTGTTGGTTCATCAAGAAATAAAATTTTTGGATTACTCATTAGTGCCATGCATAACAATAAACGTTGTTTCATTCCTTTTGAATATTTCATTGATTTTAAATTACGTTTTTCAAATAATTCGAATTTCTTAAGCAGATCCTCAGCATGTTTTAAGCGGGTGTTTTTAGGAATACCATAAATCTCTCCAATAAACATTAAATTTTGTAATCCCGTTAAATCAAAATATACATTTGCTTGTTCAGGAACATTCCCCGTAATTTGCTTAACGAGGATTTGATTTTTCCATACATCCTTTCCAAAAATAGACACATTACCTTTGGTAGGTCTTAACACACCCGTCATCATCCTTATTGTTGTAGTTTTTCCCGCACCATTTGGACCTAAGAAACCAAAGATTTCTCTCTCTTTTACCTCGAAGCTAATATCATCAACTGCTCGAATAGTATTCATTGTTTTTTGTGGACCATTTGATCCCATTTTACCCCCTTTTCCTTTTTTTGGGATGGAAAAGTATTTAGCTAGATTATTTATAACAATAACACTCATTATAATACCTTTTTTCTGTTATTTTACTTACTTCTCTTCTTCTAATTGAATGTGCTTTAATAAATCATTAATAGGTTGATCTCCATGACACCTAATAATTTGATTTAGAGTACATCCGTGTGGATGCTTATCTTTTATTTCCGGTTTATCGCAAGCACATTCTTCTGTTTCTTTAATTCTCATTATATATATACCTCTTACTTTTTTTATTCGATTATCATTAACTTTTAAATAATACAGATAAGTACCTCTATGATGTAAAATCTTTGTATCCGAATCATTATCTTAATTATTAAACTTGGTATTTAATTGTTTTCATGTTCATTTTCAAAACCTAAATTGAACTACCATAATAGAGTTTTTTATCATAATTTTAATTAGTTAAATGATAGATTAAACTAATCAAACTATATATTTAAATATTTCGAGAATCTTTATATAATAGGATTTTAATAGTTTAAGGATATGACGAAAGAAATAGATCTTGAAGATATTAGTACATATGTAAAAGCCTTACATTGCCAAATTCGATGGGTTATAATAGACATTTTAGGAGATGGTCCAATGTCTTCTGATGAACTATTCAGCCATCTTAAAAGCACAAGTGAAACCATAGATGATAAAAATCAGTGTCATGGAATGTGTGGTAAAGGAGATTTTAAGAATTTAAAGAAGCCTTCATTGTATTATCATCTAAGGGAGTTGGAAAATGTAGGTATTATTATATCAGATTATAAACCTAGCGAGAATAAAAGAGCACCTGAAAAAGTTTGGAAGTTAAATTTAGATAAATTAACTATCAATTTAAAGTAAATTTACTTCTCTTCTTTTTCAACTTTAAATATTGCATCAATCATCTTTAAGATAAATTCATGATTTTCAGCCCATAAAAAAAAGATTTTATTTTTAATAGGAATCATTATCGTTTCAGTTAATTGTACATACTTATTAGAATTCTCAAACTTAAACTCAGGTAAATGACCTTTAAATTTTCTTCCTTTTATCTCAAAACTTGTTATTATTAACTTGACATCTACTACTCCTAAACCCTTATTTAATATTTCTTCTTTACCTTTTCTTGAGAGCATATCGAACATATAGTTTAAAGTGTTTTTATCTTTTTCGACATCTCGATTATATCTAAATACCATGAATCCAGCATCCTTAACAATTTTAGCATCTGAAACTAATAAAGATATGTCATATGCTTCAAAACCATTTGTAATTTGGCTTTTCTCAACGATATGCTCTAAAACTTTCCATCCTTCTTCATACAGAGGTTTTAAGTAAGGTTTTAAAAAATTATCAATTTCCTTTAGAGAAAATTCAAGGCTCTCTAAATATATAGTTTCTAATTTTTCAATAACTTCTAATTTAATTTTCTCTAGCAATTCAAGTTCCTTTCTCTTTAAAATTATAATTCTATTGATGAATAATTCAGGACTTATAGCAGCATACATTTTTGCTCCTTTTGGACCCTCATAATGGGGATTAATTACTACATATCCCTTCTCATGAAGCCTATTAATGATAGAATATATAGTTGTTCTTTTTATGGAAATATGACTCGTTAAATCTTTTATATATGTTCCTTTTTTACCATGTTGTATAAGAGTATAATATAACAAAGCCTCATCACGTGTTAGTCCTGCCTTTTTTAAACCTTGTATGAAGTCTTCAGTTTTACTCGCTAACATTAATTAATATTTAGGATTTTATCTATAAAAAAGTTGTGACTAAAAGACATGACACAATAACATTTAAATAGTCACGACACTTAGTCACAAATAATAAATTATTAATAATGTAAAGGTAATTATGCTTGAAAGAAAGAAAACCTAAATATGGATGGTATGTAAAAAAATTAATAGTTGGATTTTCCATAGTAGGACTACTTGGACTCAGTTTAACTATTTTTGGATTCTATTTCGAAGATTGGATGGAACTCTTATTAATTATTTCTGGAATTACTTTAATGATATTATTTTTATGGCCAGGTTTAGGAATGGGAATAATGAATATTAATCTTAGCAATAAAAGTTTATCTAGAAAAGAAACTAAACTATCATATGTCATTAAATCTCCTAAGATATTAGATGTTGGATGTGGAACAGGACGTCATGCTATTCAAATAGCCAAAACCTTAAAAAATGGAGGTCATCTTTATGGAATTGATATTTATAGCAAAGTTGCAATTGGAGGAAACGCATTAGACACGGTTCAAAGAAATGCACACTTGGAAGGAGTAGATAATAAAACGACATTCCAATATGGTTCTGCAATCGATATCCCTTTTGACAATGAGATGTTTGATATTGTATATTTCTCTTCTGTACTCCATGAACTTCATATGGAGGGGGGCCCTGATAAAGCATTAGATGAAGCTTACAGGATATTGAAACCTGGAGGATACCTAAAAATTGCAGAATGGAATCGTAGTTCTTGGCAAACCATTGTCTATTGTGGTATTTTTTGTTTAGTATTTAAAAAATATCAATATTGGTCAAATTTAATAAAAAAGCATGGGTTTAGAATCGAAAAACAAAGAAAAATCAATGGTATGCACAGGTTTTCTGCAATCAAACCAAAAATTTAATTATTTTTACTTTTTATTTTAAATCTTCTATTATTTAAACTTAAAAAATATAAATTTAAGTTAGTTTGATTTCCTTTTATTAATAATGATAAAAAGATTTAATCTAAACCAAACTCATTATTTATTATTTCCTTACAATCTGGAGAAGATTTAATTTTGGATAAAAAAATAGTATTTATTAGATTTACCTATTGGTATGGAGCAATCTTAGATTTTTTAGTTTTTCTTGATATGATAATGTCGATTATTTTTGAATTTTCTGTTTCATTACAAAATATCTCCTTAGATAGCTCTTATAAATATCAAACAGGGATGGGTGCATTTTTGATGTTAGGGTGGACTATTCTACTTATTTGGGCTGATCGTAAACCAATAGAGCGAAAAGATATTTTATTATTAACTTTTCCTGTTATTTTGGGGATTTTAGTAATGAATTTTATTTATACATATTTAGGATTTTTTTCAGCTATTACTTTAATTATCTTTATATGCGCCTATTTTCTTGCGCGATCTGTCAAATCCGATTAAAATCATATTTTTTTATTAAATTAATTTTAAAAAACAATAGAATATAGTGTGTATATTCATCTTTAGAAAATAAAGGAGATAGGTTTAAATAAGAGAATTGTAAATCTATCCTTAACACTAATTTTAAAAATAAACTAAAAAAGTTGAACTAAAAATGAGTGAAAAGAAAGATTCAAATGAATTATTAAATTTTCTGATGATTATAATCGGTTTACTCTTCATCTTTAAAGCGGTTATGGAATTTTTAGCTTGGGCGGATATTTATTCGCCAGAATGGGCAATAAATGATGATATCCTTGCTATTTTTGGTGGACAAGCAACAATTTCACTGTTACTAGGATTTTGGTGTTTAATCGCTGGTATTGGATTATTTAGGGAAGAGGAGTACGCATTGGGAATGGGATTGGTTGTATTAAGCATAATGGCTGCATCAGGTATTATAACTATGATTTCATGGATCGGAGGAGGTTTTGATGCGACATATTGGCCTAATTATTTAATAATTATTGCAACCATCGTTGGTGTCTTAGTATTTTTCTGGTTACTTTTTACATACAAAAGGTATGATTAAATTATAGAAAATTCTTTCTTTTTTTTTTTTA